>JAPLBP010000018.1 GCA_026392695.1 Actinomycetota bacterium
GCATCGGTACGGTGTGAGGGCTCACAAAACGCGCGCCCTTATTTTTTAAAATGTCGTACTGATCAAGCATGGTGATGACTCCGCCGATGCCAGAGGCAATCACTACGCCAAGTCTTTCTTTATCAACGTCGGGTGAGCCAGCATCTTTCCATGCCTCACGCGATGCGATGAGTGCGAATTGTTCGGAACGATCAAGGCGACGCATTTCAACGCGTTCCATGACCTCGCTTGGACCAGTAGCAACCATCGCGGCAATAGTTACTGGCAAGGTGTTAGCCCACTCATGTGGAAGTGTGCTCACTCCACTTTTTCCAGCGAGGAGGGCTGACCATGTGGTCGCAACATCCCCGCCAAGTGGTGTGGTCGCACCAAGTCCAGTAACTACAACACGACGTCGAGTCATTCTGCTGCTCTCTTTCGAATAGAAATTAAGCGGAAACCTTGACGATGAAATTAACTGCATCTCCAACGGTCGCAAGCTCTGACACCTGATCATCAGGAATCTTCACTCCGAAGCGCTCTTCTGCGGCCACGACAACCTCAACCATGCTCAATGAGTCAACATCGAGGTCATCGGTGAAGTTCTTGTCCATTTCGATCGTGTCTGCAGGAATTCCTGCTACTTCTTCGACGATCTCTTTGATGCCGATGAGTACTTCTGCCTGTGTTAGTGCCATATTTGTTTCTCTTTCTTCTTTGGTTGGGATTTGGACATATGTGAAAAGTGAGGGACTACTTCTTCTTGAGGGAACTTGGGTTGGGTGGAAGTTCTACTACCTGACCTGCATAGACCAATCCTGCGCCATAACCGATGAGTAACGCTAATCCGCCGTGCAGTTCTGGGCGATCTTTGAGCAGAGCGGACATGGCTAAGGGGACAGATGCCGCTGAGGTGTTGCCCGACGTGCGAATATCTTGGGCGATTGCCACCGTATCTGGTATGCCTATTTCCCTGGCCATGGATTCAATGATTCGGACATTGGCTTGGTGTGGGATGAACGCGGCGAGGTCGCTCGGAGTAATTCCAGCGGCCTCGATAGCTTTCAATCCCGCTTTGCTCATCGAGAATACTGCCCAACGAAAAACTGTTTGTCCTTGTTGAGAAATATTTGGCCATCGATTAAATGAATCGGATTGACGCATTTCATTCCAAGATGGCTCCATGACAATTGCATCACGAGAATCTGCGTCCGATCCCCAAACTGTTGGACCGATTGCTGGGTGATTGGATGGACCGATGACGACAGCACCTGCACCATCTGCAAAAATAAAAGCCGTTGCTCGATCATCCGGATCGGTAAAGTCGGATAGTTTTTCAACTCCAACGACCAAAACATGTTTGGAAGTTCCTGAACGAATGAAATCGCTAGCCATTCCGACTCCATAACAAAATCCAGCGCACGCGGCATTGATATCAAATGCTGCTGCTTTTGGATTACCTAGACGCGCGATGACCGCCGTTGCTGCACTAGGTGCTTGGTATGGATAAGTGATAGTCGCGACGATGACTGTGTCGATATCTTCCATAGATATGTTGGCGCGCTCTAGCGCTTGGCGACAGGCTGCCTCCGCCATATCCAGAACTGATTCATCTGGCGCGGCAAAGCGTCGTTCTTCGATACCGGTGCGTTGACGGATCCACTCGTCAGTGGAATCAATCCGTTCGATAATTTCCGAATTGGGAACTATTCGTTCTGGTTGGTAGCCACCGACGCTGAGTATGCGGCTGTCAGTGCCTTTATTAACTCGAATCATGAGCCCACCTTTTCGTGCCGTGCGATCAGGTCGCGAGCTGCGCTGATGTCGTCTGGAGTTTTCAAAGCAAGCGTTTCAACATCTGGCAGTGCACGCTTAAGTATTCCAACCAAGGTGCCAGCGGGAGGCAACTCGATGACACCAGTTACTCCCAAAGATTTCATCGTGATCATGCATAGATCCCATCGGACAGGATTTGCAACTTGAGCGACGATGCGGTCGAGAACCTCTTGTCCTGAAGAAACAGATTCACCATCTTTGTTGGAAAGAAGTACTACTCGTGGATTTGCGACTTTGACTGACTTAGCAAAATTTTCTAGGTGAGGAATTGCTGACTGCATGTATGAGGTGTGAAATGCACCAGCAACGGTAAGGGCGCGTACACGAGCACCTGCGGGCGGGGTTTCACCGAGCACTGCGAGAGCGCTCAAGTCGCCAGCGGCAACGATTTGCCCGGCGCCGTTTTCATTTGCGGCGGTTAAACCAAGTGCCTGAATTGCACTGACGACTTCGTCTCGGTCTCCGCCCAGAACCGCTGACATTCCAGTCGGGGTAGAGGTGGCAGCGATTTCCATTGAAAGCCCACGTTCGCGCACTAAAGCCAATGCATCAGATTGGGTCAAGACGCCAGTGATAGCAGCCGCCGTAATTTCACCTACAGAGTGGCCCGCGGCGAGTGAAAAGTTAACATCGCCAAGGGCCTTCATCGCCAAAAGTCCAGCACTGACAAGGAGCGGCTGGGCATTGGAGGTCGATCGGATTTCTTCAGCGCCTGCATCGGTGCCTAAGTGAACAAGATCGAGTGATATTTCTTCAGACCACGAAACTAGTTGGTCGCGAAAAGAACTCTCTGCTAACCACGGTGAAAGAAATCCCGGAGTTTGTGAACCTTGTCCAGGAGCGATGATTGCGAGCACACGCGAGATTTTAGGCTAGATAAGGGCTACTAACGAGTATTGGAGGTTACTCAGGCTGGAAATGCTCGAGAGACGAGCCAGACCTGAGCGCTATGTGGAGCAACGTTGACTTTAGTCGACGGCATAGCAATAACAGGTTGATATGTCGCGCTCGGCTCGGATGCGTCAAAAATACATCGGAAGGTTTCGCCCCATGATTCATTTGGCAATGTGAAAACGGTTTCTTTGGGGGAGGAGTTGAACATAACGAGAATAGATCTGTTTGGACCGGCTTGAATAAACACTGTAATGCTTCGTTTTTCTCCATCAGCCCAGTGAGTATCGGTCATCTCGCGACCGCCCAAACTAAACCACGCAATATCCTTTTGCTGAGTTCCGCGATCGAAGGCACCTGTGAAAAACTCTGAAGCAACACTTGCTAAGTAAGCGGATCTGATTCGAGATAGAGAAATTGCTGCATCCAACATATCGGTTTCATCTGCGTTCAGTTCCCATGGCAGATCCACGCCAAAATCATCAGGACCAGAAAGTGCTTGAGAATAGGCGTTATTAGACCCCTGCTGCGTTCGACTGACTTCGTCACCCATTGAAATCATTGGAACACCAGATGACAACATCAAGGTGGCGAGTATAGATTTCTTGAGACTCGTACGTGCCTTTCGAATTTCTTCGTCAGTGCTTAGACCTTCTACTCCAACATTCCAGGATCGGTTTGAATCGCCACCATCTCGATTATCTTCACCGTTCGGCAAATTATTCTTGTTGTTGTAGGTGACTAAATCATTGAGAGTAAATCCGTCATGTGCTGTAATGAAATTAATTGACGATGTTGGCTCACGGAAATAGAAGATGTCACTCGAGCCTCCAATGCCTGAGGCAATGTCACCGACACCTTCTCCATATCCACGGGCTAAATCACCCAGCCAAAACTGTCGTACGGCATCTCGATAATGGTCATTCCATTCGCGCCAAGGGTGGACAAAATCACCAAGGCTGTAACGAGTGACATCCCATGGTTCGGCAATTAACTTGAGATCGCGTAACTCGGGATCTGCGGCGATGGCCGAAAAGAGTGAAGAGTCCGCTGCAGATTGATTTTTGTAGAGCGC
>JAPLBP010000114.1 GCA_026392695.1 Actinomycetota bacterium
GAGCACCTTCGCCCATCGGAAGAACTCCGCACTCCTCGTTATTGATGTTCAAAACAGTGTGGTCCCCGATGCTTGGCATCGAGAAGAAGTGATCGCAAATATCAATGCCCTTGTCGAAGGCGCTCGAGAATCTGGTACGCCAGTAATTTGGATTCAACATTCGGATCCATGGATGCTCATTGGTTCAGATGATTGGCAGATTGTAGATGAGTTAAAGCCTGATGCAGAAGAAGTGCACATTAAGAAGGAATATCGGAGTTCCTTTGAAGAAACCAATCTGGAAGAGACACTCGAGGAACTTGGAGTGGGTCATCTCTATATAACTGGAGCGCAGACCAACAACTGCGTCAGGCATACTTCTCATGCAGCACTTGAGCGAGGTTATGACATCACTCTCGTCGAGGACGCGCACACGACCTCGGACAGTGAATGGGATTCTGGAACTCTTTTGGCATCATCAATAATTGACGAAACAAACCAAGCCTTTTCGGACTACAAGCTTCCAGGAAGGTCCGCTATTACAGTAACTACCGCGGACGTTTCCTTCTAAGTAAGTATGGGGATTAGCCGGTAAAAATCATATTGGCGGCAGCGGAATTGGTGTATCTAACGAAGCATCAGTCGGGGTATCGGTAGGCGTTGGTGTGGAGTTTATGGTTGAACTCGGCGTTGGCTTAACTGGAGTCCATTTCACCCATTTTGCAACGGGAGCCATTTGATCACTCACTTTCTTGCTCCATAGTTGCGCCTGTCCATGAATAAGAACAGTGGTGTCATCCTTGCCTTCGGCTAAATACCACCGAAACTTCGGTGCAGTTCCTATAAAGTTTGCTGGAGTCTGCGAGGCGATCTTTGCCGCACTTGTGAAAGCTCCAGTCACATCATCGGTGACAAAATAACCAGAAATAGAAATCACTTGGCCGAAAAGATTTGGATGATGTAGCGCGATGATTGTTGCTCCATACCCGCCCATTGAAAATCCGAGAATCGCACGATTAGAAGTAGAGCGAATGTTCGTCCCCTCCACAGCCGGTATGACTTTTGTAATAAGCCAAGTCTCAACCATCGCTTTTTTATCTGAGGAATCTGCCCACTCAGAATCGGGGTGCGTCTTCGCATTTCCATCAGGGAAGACCGCGATGAAAGGCTTTGCTCCCTGAGAAAATGCCAGAGCTAGGGGCTTTTGCACCGCACTGATAATTCCAGATGGAGCGCCGGACCAACCATGCAGCATGTAAACCACAGGCAGAGTATTCGGATCTACTCCCTTGAGAGCGGGAGTCCATACATAAACGTCACGAACAGGGTAATCAGTTTCGGGGCTAGCAACCCTAATGTGCGTCATCTTTCCTAAGTCCACGGATAGGGCCGGAGCCGAAGGTGTCGAAATGAGCGTAATTCCCACAATAGCCAGTGACGTGAGTGCACCAAACGTGACAGGCGCGAATCTCCTGATAACTGGCATAGAGGCAGACTAACCAACTGAATTGGTGAAAAGTGGGATACTAATTCTGCGAAAAGTCTGTTAATTTTTCTTCGAAGACGATTACTGATTAAGAAAGACAAAGAATGACGCACAACGTTCGGTCAGCGATAGTTGCGACAACTCTTCTTTTCACACTGTCCGCATCTATGGCGGTTTCAGAAGCCGCTACGACCCTTTCGCCTTCTGCATCTCCTTCGGCTACGACCGTCGCTCCTTCCGCGACTCCGAGTTCAACCTCCAAGAGTTCCCGCGTAACGAACGATCAAAAGGCCGCGTTACAAATGGCGAAGAAGGCACTAGCTGCCGCAACACTTGCAGCTAAATCATCTTTTCAATTGTGGGTAGCAGATGCAAAAGCCAATAGAGATCAAGCTCTAATAGCAGCAGGCAAAGATAAGCAAGCAATTGCAGCGGCTCGTTCTCAATTTCAAGCACAGCTTGCTATTGCGAAGAAAGCTTTTGATGCCGCCCTTGCTGCCGCAGGCACTGCCTTCGCGAGCGCTCTAACAGGTACTGGGATTCCCAATCAAAACAAATAGAGCACGAGTTTGGAGTCCCAATGGTTGAAGCAATACAAGAAGGCTTTAATAAGTATTGGATATTTACTGGACGCGCTACGAGGCCGCAGTACTGGTATTTCTATTTCTTCTGCATCCTGGTCAATGTGGGCAGTGGTTATATAGGTTCTGCTTTGATCACCGACGTGACCTCGCTGATTCTATTTGTTCCTCTGCTCGCCGCCGGTGTGCGTCGCATGCACGATGTAGACAAGAGCGGATGGTTTTTGCTCATTCCTATTTACAACATCGTTTTGCTCTGCACTCGCGGGACTGGGATGAACCGATTCGACGTACCGGTTTTATAGATTCATTTTAAGAAACTGAGTGCGGGAGGCGGGACTTGAACCCGCACGTCCGAAGACACAGGTTCCTAAGACCTGCGTGTCTGCCATTTCACCACTCCCGCGAGAGCGTTGTTAAGTAGGTAAGGCTAGAGGTAACTTCCCTTTCTGCCAAAACCACGCTCAAAATTAACTAGCGTTTGCACCCTTTCGACTAAATGCATCTACGCCAGCAGAAACAAGAAGTACTCCTCCAGTAACAAGATATTGAATACCTGCGCCATATCCGAGAAGCCCCATGCCATTGTCAATAACAGCGACAACGAGGCCTCCGAGGATTGCATCGCGCATCTTTCCTTTTCCACCAAAGAGGCTGGTTCCGCCAATAACAGCGGCTCCAACTGCGTAAAGCAGAGTTGAGGAACCACCCGTCGTTGGTGAAATTGAGTTAGCGCGAGAAGCAAAAAGCAAACCGGCAATCGAAGCGATTCCCGAACAGATGACGAATGCCGCGGTGCGCACTTTTTTCACGTTGATACCTGCACGACGTGCTGCCTCTGCGTTGCCGCCGACTGCATAAATGTGGCGGCCAAATGCCGTGCGATTAAGCACGAAACTTCCGATGACAAGCATGAGCAAAATAACGGGCACAATCAGCGGAATTCCCTTTGTGCTGATCCGTGGAGGATCTCCACGCTCTGCAACGAGAGCTAATTGGCCAACGAATGTGATGACGACAAGCCCGATGGTTTTGATTGCCCACAATTTGATGAGTTCAGTTTTAAGTCCCGCTTTGCGACGAGTGTTAATCCTGTTGAGTCCGCTGAGTACATAAAGTCCCATCGCACCGATATAGAAGATCCAGCTTTGAGAGACGGAAAGGTTGTTGTTTTCAACGGCGAGAATGTATTTGTTGCTGATCGAGATAGTTCCACCTTCGCCAGCGAGCAGAAGCAAGATTCCCTGGAAGGCCAAAAACGCTGCAAGAGTTACGACGAAAGATGGGATTCCGAGTCGAGCAACCAAGGTTCCCAGGATGAGTCCGAATAGCATTCCAACGACCAACGCGGCGAGAATGGCTAAGTACCAAGGGACATTGTGATTTGAAATCAAGAGAACGAGCACGGCGCCTGTAACTCCGGCAGCGTAGCCTGCAGAGAGATCGATTTCACCAAGAAGAAGTACAAAAACCAACCCCATCGCGATGACAATGACGGGCGCCGCCTGCGTTAATAGGTTCGCAAAATTTCGGGAGGTAAAGAAGAACTCAGAGATTCCAGCAAAAATTGCACACAGGGCGACAAGGCCAAGAACCGCAGGAAGAGCGCCAATATCGCCAGCCTTTACCCGACTTATGTAGTCGCTGAATGCGGCTTTCAGGCTTGGTCCCTGCGTGACTGGGGCTTCCGTTGTGACGCTCATGAACGAACTCCTGAGAATGGGGTGGACTTTCCAGTTGTTATTAACTCAATTACTTGGCTTGTAGTGACTTCTTTCTTCTTGACCTGACCCGCCATTTGTCCGAGGTAGAGAGCAGAAATATTGTCTGCAACTTCGAAGACGTCGTTTAGGTTGTGGCTGATCAAAATAACGGCCAGACCCTTGTCTGCTAGTCGTCGCACAAGATTAAGAACTTGCTCAGTCTGGGCCACACCAAGTGCGGCTGTTGGTTCATCCAAGATAACAACTTTGCTATTCCATAGAACAGCGCGGGCAATGGCAACTGTTTGACGCTGACCACCAGAGAGTGAAGCTACTGTCTGGCGAATTGATTTCACGGTACGAACACTCAAGCCATCTAGCGTTTGACGAGCAAGAGCTTCCATATTTGCTTCGTTGAGAATGAATCCTTGCTTGACCTCTCGGCCAAGAAACATATTGTGAACTATGTCGAGGTTGTCGCAGAGTGCAAGATCTTGATAAACAATTTCAATTCCTAGCGCGGTCGAGTCACGCGGTCCGTGAATTGTTACTTTCTCATTGTTGAAAAAGATGTCGCCACTTTCTGGAGTATAAATTCCAGCGATGCATTTGATGAGAGTGCTTTTGCCGGCACCGTTGTCGCCAACGAGCGCAGTAACTTCACCTGGATAGGCATCAAAATCAACACCACGTAGTACATGAACGGGGCCGAAAGATTTATTAATACCCTTTAACGACAAAATCGGATCGGTCATGCCTTGCTCCCATCAGTTGGATTCAAAGACTAACTCAAAAAAAGAAATGCGCCAGAAAAAATTTGGAAAAAAGTAGTTTCGGCCCGAGACGAGAGCCTCGGGCCGAAACGACTTACTTAAAGCATCTAATCAATTAGATACCGTTAGCCTTGCAAACTGCCTCGGTAGCAATTGCGCAGATGTCGGCTCGCTTTGCGAACCCATCCTTGATTACTACGCCGACATTGGCCTTTGTGATTCCGACTGGTACGAGAAGTACTGAAGGAACATCAACTAGACCATTGTTTGTCTTGCCTGTAGCAGTGGTTGCCTTCATGCCCTTGAGGAGTGCAACAGCAAGTGTGGCTGCTCCATTGGCTTCTTGCTTAACTGCCTTGTATACGGTGTTTGAAAGATCACCAGTCAAGATTCCTGCAAGTCCTGCTGCAGATGCATCTTGTCCTGAAACGCAGACCTTTCCATTGAGCTTGTTCTTCTTCAAAATTGCAACTGCTGCGAGGCCAAGGCCTTCGTTAGCTGAAACGACGGCATCAAGCTTTCCGCCGGCCTTTGTGAGTTGCTGTTCGAAGATAACTCCACCTTGTGCGTTATCCCAGTTTGGTACTGACTTGTCATCGACGAGTGTGTATGTACCAGCCTTGATTAACGGACGAAGTACAGAGTCATAGCCCTGCTTGAAAAGTGTTGCGTTGTTATCGGTAGGTGAACCGTTCAAGTAAACGATACGTGGCTTGGCAACACCCTTGGCCTTGAGGCAACTTACGATGCCTTGACCTTGTAGGCGACCAACTGCAACGTTATCGAATGAAACGTAGTAGGACTCTGATCCCTTAAGTGTTAGGCGGTCATAGTCGATTGTTGGAACACCCAACTTCTTTGCCTTTGCTTGAACAGCAACAGATGTTGGTGAATCGAGGTTTACGAGAATCAGAACCTTTGCGCCCTTTGTAAGCATCTGGTCAGCGATTGTCGCGAACTTTGCCTTATCTCCGTTTGCATTCTGAATATCTGCAGTAACTCCAGCGGCCTTAAATGCAGCAACTAGGAATGGACGATCCGCGGTTTCCCAACGTGGTGAAGAAGCAGCGTCTGGAAGAATGACGCCAACGAATCCAGCACTAGCAGCAGAAGCTGAAGTGGTGGCAAAGCCAGTAAGTGCAATTGCCGCTGATGCAAGAACAGCGGTAATAGCGCTACGACGTTTGGTCATGTATTAGTACCTTTCGAGAGGGGGGTGATCTCAGTCCTCGTTCAAAGAGTTTTTGAACGGTCGATGACACTGAGGTCATGGGAAATGTAGTGCCCGTCACAAGAAGTTGTCACTAGGGCTGTACGGACAATTCGGACAGGCCAGATAACGTTTTCATAACACAGAGGCACTTTTTCAGAGAAATCGTTACACGCTTTTCGCGCGCAAGAAGTGTCTCCTCAACGGTAACCTTGCTCAATGTCCACCCACAGCGCGCGCCTAGCTAGCCAGATTGCCGCCGCGCTGGAAACCTTGGTGAGTGCGGGCGAACTTTCAACCCCCATTCCTGTCTCAATCCCACTCGAACGTCCCAGGAATCGAGATCACGGGGATTATTCCTCTTCTATTGCACTCCAACTGGCAAAGGGCTCAGGTAAAAGTCCTCGCCAGATTGCCGAGCTCCTTAAGCGTGATTTGGAGCGCTTAGCCGACGTCGCGTCAGTTGAAATCGC
>JAPLBP010000069.1 GCA_026392695.1 Actinomycetota bacterium
GACGTATGACCTCCACAGAAGCCCTATATAAAGATCCAATCGGCACCGCCCAAGTAGCGGCGGATGAAATCGCTGCACGCACGGGGGTGGCAAAACATGACATCGCCCTTGTTATGGGATCCGGCTGGGTTGGAGCTGTCGATGCTCTTGGAGCTCCTTTATACGAATGCAACGCCGATGAGATCGCTGGCTTTCTTCCTCCAGCGGTAGAAGGACACTCGGGCAAAGTGCGCTCTTACGCCCTCCCTGCTGACAATGGATTGATCAACGCTCTCGTATTTCTTGGACGAACACATTATTACGAAGGCAAAGGTATGGAACCAGTCGTGCATAGTGTGCGCACGGCAGTCAAGGCAGGTTGCAAAATTGTGATTCTCACAAATGCGTGCGGAGGTATCAACACTGCCTATCGCGTGGGTCAACCCGTCCTTATTCGCGATCACATTTCTTTAACTGCGGCCAGCCCTCTTATCGGCGCGGATTTCGTTGACCTAACAGATCTCTATAGCAAACGCATCCGCGCGATCGTTAAAGCCGAAGATGAATCACTCGAAGAAGGTGTCTATGCTCATTGGCGGGGTCCGTCGTATGAAACTCCTGCTGAAATTCGAATGATGCGCACGCTCGGTGCTGACCTCGTTGGTATGTCCACAGTGCCGGAAGCAATTGCGGCTCACGCCCTTGGTGCAGAGATCCTGGGCATTTCACTCGTGACCAACGCCGCCGCAGGTGTGACCGGCGAAAAACTCAACCACGAAGAAGTCATTGCGGCTGGTAAAGCTGCGGCAAATCGTATGGGGGCACTTCTCAAAGGCGTCATTCCGAAACTACTCTGACCCCATGAATCCCACACTCCTGGCTGAAGTTGAGGCATGGATTTCCGATGATCCGGATCCACTTACCGCGGCACAACTAAAAGATTTGGTTGATCGAAAAGACGAAGATCAACTCAAAAAACACTTCGCTGGATTTTTGCAATTTGGCACTGCTGGTCTGCGCGGACCAATCGGTCCTGGACCTTCTTGCATGAATCGCGCCGTTGTTGGTCGAACTGCTGCATTGTCATAGGTCGCGATGCTCGCCACGGTTCTGAAGATTACACTTTTGAAACCGCAGAAATTATGAGTGGCGCTGGAATGAAAGTTTTCGTTCTGCCACGACCACTTCCAACACCCGTTTTGGCATTCGCCATTACCGAACTTGGTGTCGATGTCGGAGTGATGGTGACTGCAAGTCATAATCCACCTCAAGACAACGGCTACAAGGTTTATATCGGGCCAACGGCAGATGGAATTGATTATCGCGCCTCACAAATCATTTCCCCCACCGATGGATACATTTCAAAAGAAATTGCTGCGATAACCTCTCTCGCAACTCAGCCTCGAGGGAAAGAATGGACGATTTTAAAAGAGGATGTAGTTGAGAAATACGTGCATCGCACCTCTGCGTTATGCAAAACGCCAGGTGATCTCAAGATTGTCTACACCGCTTTGCATGGAGTAGGTACTGCCACGATTCAACGTGTCTTCCACTCTGCCGGTTTCGCTTCCCTAATTCTTGTGGACGCTCAGGCAGAACCTGATCCAGATTTTCCAACAGTGGCGTTTCCCAATCCAGAAGAGCCGGGAGCAATTGATCTCGCGCTTGAAACCGCTCGGGCTTTTGATGCGGACCTTGTGATAGCAAATGACCCCGACGCTGATCGTTGCGCTGCGGCGGTCAATGACCCTGTGACTGGGTGGCGGATGCTTCGAGGTGACGAACTCGGCGCTCTGCTAGGTGAGTACATCGCCCGCAAAACTAGCCAAGGAATACTGGCAAATTCAATCGTCTCATCCTCTGTTCTCAAGAAGATCGCGGAGCATTATTCTCTGGAATTCCGCGAAACTCTCACCGGCTTTAAGTGGCTTGCCAAAATTCCTGGACTGACTTTTGGATATGAGGAAGCCCTCGGCTACTGCGTCGATTCGAAATCAGTGAATGACAAAGACGGAATCTCGGCTGGGCTCATGCTTGCCCAATTAACGACAGAGTTGAAAAAGGAAAACAAGACACTTCTGAATTTACTAGACGAAATTTGGCAACGCCACGGTTTTCATGGGACTGAACAAATCTCCATCCGTGTCAGCGAGCTTTCCCAGATTGCCAAAACCATGTCGGATATTCGAGCCACTCCACCTGTCGAAATTGCTGACAAGAAAGTCGTTGGAGTTGACGACCTTCTTCAACCAAAAGATAATTTGCCACCTACGGATGGAATTCGCATCTGGCTAGAGGGAAGTATCCGAATTATCATTCGCCCAAGTGGAACCGAAGCAAAAGTAAAGTGCTACATCGAAGTTGTTACGAGCGGCCCGAGCGCGCGCAAAGATTCGGCGAACACAATCGCTGCTCTCAAGCCGATACTTACATCGCTTCTTTCCGGAGAGTAATTACAAAAACCTCGACATGGAATCACATCACGCGCTGCAATTTAGTCCAATGCTTAATGCAAAGTGACCCCACTCGACTAATCGTGGGGCCACTTAGTGTGCCTACCACTGGCGGGATTTGAACCGGCGACCAACCCTTCAGTCAAAAGGAGCTCGGCTACTGAGAGCTACAGAAGAAACCCCGTGGATCCATCTACGGGGTTCTCTTTTCTTGAATCCGAGAATTAAAGGCTTGGCTCACTCGAATTTGCAACCCGCTAACTCTTAATTAATAGGAAGTGTTTATAGTCCTTTAGTTCGTTTTATTCAAAGGAAATATTAATTCCGCCCGAGAAATGAATTTATATTTCGTGCAAGAAATTCTTGAACTTCCGTAGCGATCTCCGGTGCGATTCCTGCCAACGCATTGAACCCGTGTATTGCGCCCTCGTACTCCTTAAATACGACTTTCACACCAGCCTCTTTGAGCGAATTCGCGTAGAGCCTGCCATCATCGGCTAAGGGGTCGTACTCTGCTGTCACGACAACTGCTGGTGCCAGCCCCGTAAAATCTTTGCATGTCGCAGGGAACGCATAAGGGTTATTTAGATCTGCTTCTGACCCAATATATTGAAATTCAAACCAACGCATACCCTTAGAGGTCAGGCCAAATCCTTCGGCATTTTTTATAGCTGTTGGTAGAGAACCATCGTGACTTGTACATGGATACACCAACATCTGAAAAGCTAGGTCCGTCAATTTTTCATCACGACATCTAATCGCAAGCGCTGCGGCAAGATTTCCTCCCGCACTATCGCCACCCACACCAATCTTTGTCGCATCAACACCCAACGTCTTCGCATTATTTACAACCCATTCAAGTGCGGCATAACAGTCATTGAATGGAGTTGGGAAGGGATGCTCCGGTGCTTTTTGATATTGCACCTGCACGATTACAAAATTTCCCTTATTGGCAAGAGAGCGAACCGTAGGTTCGAAACCATCCATGTTTCCAATCACCCAACCACCACCGTGAAGATAAAGCATGACAGGCAAATTTGGTTCAGCGCTTGGTCTATATATCCGTATAGGCAGATAACCGTTAGGTCCTGAGATTACGCGATGCTCCACGCTAAAAATTGGTTCTGGCTTTCCGATAAATTCTGGAATAGGAAGAGTCCTATACCTGTATTCCTCCATCGACATTTCCCAAGGCGCGGGCATCTGCATTTTCTCACGCAGGGCGAGGTATTCTTCAAATTCTTTTCGAAGTGCCATAGCACTCAACGCCTCTCTTGGGTTAGGGATAAGTTACAGCCGACTTGTTTGAAATTACAAGCCGTTTCTTTCCATCACCTCAAAGTGCCATAGGTCAACCGCATCGAGATTAAAAACATCTCTACCGTTGGCGGCCAGGATGTCCGATATTTGCGCTCGATGTTCAGACGCGTGATGGAATGCTTGAACAAGAATCGTGGAAGTTAAGAATTCAGATTCCATACCAAATCGCTTGAATTTGTGGATTTCTTCGGGTAAATCCACCAAGGACAAGATTTTTGCATCTCGCTCTTCAAAAATCGGAAAGAGAGCATAAACACCGGCTGCGGTTGATGGCGGATCATCTTCTTGCGGCGCCTGCGACCCAGTTGCCCGCGAAATCAAGCGACCTTCCGCAACAATGATGTGGTGGGCGATTTTTGCTACTGTCCGGTCAGGATTCCACGCTGAAAGATTTACTTCTTCATCCGTTAATGATCCTAAAACTTTAAGCATCTCGGAATTCGCCCAAGCCATATGTCGAAATGCTCGCTTTATAAATTCATCGTTCATACTTTTACCTTCTCCCCCTTTATCAGGACCTAAACCCAACTCGAATCAACAGTTGATAACCAAAGTTGACGAATCGTCTCAACGTCCAAGTCAAGTGCTACATCCACACTCGCGGAGTCTTCCAACCGAAGAGGTTCAATATCCAATTCCAGTGGTGGGCGACGATCGCAGATTGTCTGACCTCTTGCAGGTCCTGCTGAAGTATCTACGACAACGTCAAATTTTCTATAAGTAATCAAATGCGGTGCTACGACTGCAATGACGGCGCCAGCATCGCCAATGGTTACTGGTGACCCAATTCGCTCTATGAATGCGGATACTAGGGAACCAGCAAAAACCGCACATGGATCTTCAGACTTCTTCAACTTCTCAGCTTCTTCGGCAGTGATTCCTGGCCGCATGAAAACATCAAGGCCATACATAGTAAGTGGGACTCCACTTTGGAAAACGATTGCTGCAGCCTCGGGATCGTGCCAGATGTTGAACTCGGCCGCGGGAGTTGCATTACCCGCAGAAGCGGAACCTCCCATCAAAGTAATTCCCTTTAACTTTTTTGCAGTTTCTGGAAACGAGCGCAGGAAGAGTGCAATATTGGTAAGCGGCGCAAGTGGGATAAGAGTTACAGGAGTTTGCGAATTCTCAATTAAGTCGCGTAAAAGTTCCACAGCGCTTCGAGGATCAACCGCTCGCGAAGATGGAGGGAGTCCCAGATCGCCCATCCCATCGGCGCCGTGAACGTACTCGGCGTAGTGGGATTGTCCAAGTAAAGGACGCACAGCACCTCGAGCAACTGGAATGTCTCCTGCACCAGCAGCGTCAAGAACCATAAGAGTATTTGCAACAACTTGATCTACATTTGTGTTGCCATCGACACATGTAACTCCGAGAAGGTTTAACTGAGGATGTCGTGCAGCAAAAAGAAGGGCGTAAGCGTCATCAATTCCTGTATCAACATCCAAAATCACGGCGGTGCGAGTCATGCGGGGAAGTCTAGGTTATAAGGTCTCTTTCCTCTAACGCTCACGAATCATTAGACTTACCTAATATGAGTACCTTCGCCCTTGACCCGTGCATTGCTGTCATCGGAAGTTCGATGATGGATTTAACGTGCTACGCGAAAGCAATACCTGGTCCCGGCGAAACTGCCTTTGGCGATCTTTTCACCACTGGCTTTGGCGGCAAAGGGGCAAATCAAGCGGTCATGGCGCAACGGGCTGGCGCGCAGGTATACATGATCGGAAAAGTTGGAGAAGACCTCTTTGGAAATTCCATAAAAGATAATTTTGAAGCTCAAGGTTTATTTACGAGCTTTCTTGAATCCTCATCTCTGCCCACTGGGGTTGCTCATATCTGGGTTGATGAAAGTGGAGAGAATCGAATAATTATTGTTCCTGGAGCAAATCACGATATCGATCCTGCGGTCGCGGCGCGATCCGTTGCCACTGTCGCAAGTGCAAAAATCGTCATAGGTCAATGCGAGCTAAGGCAAGAAGTCACACTCGCCGCTTTTCACGCAGCCAAACAGAATGGCGCCACCACGATTCTTAACCCTGCTCCATATCAACATCTTTCAGCCGAACTTCTCTCACTGACCGATTGGCTAATTCCAAACGAAGTTGAGTTTTCGCAGATTCACCCGGAACATCTCATGCCAACCTCTGATGAAATCATCGCCTCTCTACGTCCTGGGCAGCACGTTGTCGTAACGCTGGGTGCAGAAGGCGCAGCGATTGCAAATTCAACGGGAGAAGTCACCAGAGTGCCGGCACCAAAAGTTACCGCCGTCGATTCGACCGGTGCAGGAGACTGCTTTATCGGCACTTTTGCCTCTGCCCTTCTCATGGAGCACGACCCAATCACAGCGGTAAGGATTGGCTGTGAAGCCGCGTCCATAAGTGTCACTCGTAAAGGCGCCCAATCCTCATACCCAACACAGGCGGAAATGACGCAACTCGTTCATCGTTTGGTCTCCGCATGAACAAAACCGAATTAATTGATGGAACGGAAAAATCCCTGCTCAATTTTCTCGGCAACTGTTCCAAGTGTCGGGGCCATTTGCGTTTACAACGACATGGTCTCCATTGCGCGAACGCACTTAGACTCGATCGGTGGATCCAATATTCCAGTCGCGGCGGTCTCGACGGCATTCCCATCCGGACGTGCATCGATGGCAGTAAAACTTCAAGACACCGCCGATGCAATCGCAGCGGGTGCGGGTGAAATTGATATGGTGATTGATCGCGGCGCATTTCTGTCAGGTCGCTATATGGAAGTATTTGAAGAAATTCAAGAGATTCGTGCGCTCTGTGGAGAAAAAGCTCATCTTAAAGTGATTCTAGAAACGGGCGAACTCGTAACGTATGACAGCGTTCGGAAGGCTTCATTCTTGGCAATGCTGGCCGGGGCTGACTTCATCAAAACTTCGACGGGAAAAATATCCCCCGCAGCCACTGCCCCAGTTGTCTTGGTGATGCTAGAAGCGGTGCGTGATTTTTACACGTTGACCGGCACACGAATCGGTGTGAAACCAGCCGGAGGAATTCGCAATACAAAGGATGCAATAAAGCAACTCGTACTTGTCAACGAAACAGCGGGACCCGAGTGGTTAACGCCAAAACTTTTTAGAATTGGTGCCAGTGCACTTCTCAACGATCTGCTCATGCAACGCATGAAAATGCGTGATGGTTATTACGCAAGTCCTACCTACGTCACGATAGATTGAGCGGGAGAAAATGACTACCTTCGATTACGCCCCAGCCCTTGAATCTAGATCTATCGTCACTATCGACTCGTCTTATGGGCACTTTATTAATGGCGTATTCGTCGAGGGCAAGAACCACTTCGCTTCAATCAACCCATCAAATGAAGAAGTTCTCAGTCAGATTTCCCTTGCTGGGTCAGATGACATTAATCGGGCAGTAAGTGCGGCTCGAGTCGCCTATGAAGCTACTTGGTCAAAAATGCCTGGGAAAGAGAGGGGTAAATACCTCTACCGAATAGCGCGCATCATGCAGGAAAGAGCGCGTGAGTTCGCTGTTTTGGAAACTCTCGACAACGGCAAGCCGATTCGTGAGTCACGCGATGTTGATGTGCCACTCGCTGCTGCACATTTTTTCTATCATGCAGGTTGGGCAGACAAACTCGACTACGTTGGCGTTGGACATTCTCCTCGTCCGCATGGCGTCGCAGGGCAAATCATTCCGTGGAACTTTCCTTTGTTGATGTTGGCATGGAAAGTCGCCCCGGCACTCGCGGCTGGAAATACCGTTGTACTTAAACCAGCGGAGTCCACATCCCTTACAGCGCTCCTTTTCGCCCAGGTGTGTCAGCAAGCAGAACTACCAGCTGGTGTAGTAAATATCGTCACGGGCGACGGCAGCTCTGGCGCACTTCTGGTAAATCATCCCGGCGTCGACAAGATCGCTTTCACTGGGTCAACTGAAGTTGGAAAGGCGATCGCAAGAGCTATTGCACCGACGAAAAAGAAGGCCACACTCGAGCTGGGCGGGAAAGCAGCCAACATAGTTTTTGATGATGCCCCGATCGATGAAACGGTAGAAGGTATTGTGAATGGAATCTTCTTTAATCAAGGACACGTTTGCTGCGCGGGCTCGAGATTACTTCTTCAAGAAAATATCGCCGAGCAAACCATCGAGGCGTTGAAAGTTAGAATGGCAAAAATCCGCGTGGGAAATCCTTTGGACAAGAACACCGATCTTGGAGCAATTAATTCATCTGAACAGCTTGGGAAGATTCAGTCCCTCTCTGCCACTGGGGATCAAGAGGGAGCGCAGAGATGGAGTCCAGAGTGCGTGCTACCCGAGAAGGGCTACTGGTTCCCACCAACAATATTTACTGGAGTCACGCAGGCGCACCGCATAGCGCGCGAAGAAATATTCGGCCCCGTCCTTTCTGTCTTAACATTCCGAACCCCCGCTGAGGCGATAGAGAAGGCGAATAACACCCCGTATGGCCTCTCTGCAGGCATTTGGAGCGAGAAAGGCTCACGGATTCTCTGGGCAGCCCAACAATTACGCGCGGGAGTTATATGGGCAAACACCTTCAACAAATTTGAGCCGGCCAGCCCATTTGGCGGCTACAAGGAATCAGGATGGGGTCGCGAGGGCGGACGCCACGGATTAGCTGCCTATCTCACGAGTGACGAAAATGGTGACAACTAATGAGTGATCGTCTCGAAGTGAAGAAGACATACAAACTTTTCATCGGTGGCGCTTTTCCGCGCAGTGAATCTGGGCGCACTTACGAGGTCTTTGGTGCTGATGGGGCCTTTATTGCAAACCCTTCATTGGCATCGCGAAAAGATCTCCGAGATGCAGTGGTAAGCGCGCGAGGCGCCCAAAGTGGTTGGGCTAGTGCGACCGCCTACAACCGTGGGCAAATCCTTTACCGCATTGCCGAAATGCTCGAAGGTCGCGCGGAGCAATTCGCAAATGAAATTAGTTCCCTTGATGGCGTAACACATGAGGAAGCACTTAAAGAAGTGCACTCCGCAATTGATCAGTGGGTTTGGTATGCCGGATGGAGCGACAAATTGTCCTCAATTGCGGGGTCAACAAACCCTGTCTCTGGTCCATTTTATAACTTCACGATTCCAGAACCGATGGGGGTTATCGGGGCGATTGCACCCGAGTCAAAAGGGTTGCTTGGTTTGGTAAATGCCATTGCCCCAATTGTCGTTTCGGGCAACACGACAATTGTTCTTGCGAGCACTCGTTCGCCGCTTCCAGCAATCACATTTGCCGAAGTTCTTGCCACGAGTGATTTGCCCCATGGTGTTATAAACATTCTTACGGGTGAGAAATCTGAACTTGCTCCGTGGTTTGCCTCGCACATGGATATAAACGGACTTGATATCTCTGGAGTGACCGAACCCTCGGCCATTGCAGATATAAAAATTGCCGGAGCGGACAATCTCAAGCGCATTCACTCATTCGAAGCGAGTGTAACTCCTCAGCGGATTCTTGCGTTTATGGAAGCTAAAACAATCTGGCACCCGATTGGAATCTAGTTCGCGCTGATTTCTATACTCTCATAGCCTCTTAAAACGAAAGTCTGGCGCCTGACGGGTTCGGACGCTAACTCGAGAGTTGGGAATCGCTCGCATAGCGCCGGCAAGGAGATTCCCATCTCGAGACGAGCAAGTGGGCCCCCAAGACAGAAATGTATTCCCGCTCCAAAACCAATATGCGGATTTGGATCTCGAGTTAGATCCATTTCATCGGGGCGATCAAAGATCTCAGCGTCCCTATTCGCTGAACCAATAAGGGCAGCAATCTTCTGCCCTTCCTTTATAGCAACTCCCCCAAGTTCTGTATCTTCCGTGGCAGTTCTCTCAAACATTTGTAGCGGAGCATCAAATCGGAGAAATTCCTCAACTGCGGTGGTGGCAATTTCTCGAGGCTGGGTGCGAAGCAAGTTGGCTTGATCGGGGCGCTTGAGCGCAGCGACCATGCCATTCCCGAAGGCGTTTACACTGGCTTCATGCCCTGCGTTAAGTAGCAATACACACGTCGCAATAAGCTCTTGGGCATTTAGCTTTTCACCGTTCTCTTCCACTGCAGCAAGATCGCTAATGAGATCCGTACCTGGAGCAATTTTCCGAGCCTCCATGAGGCCGCGAACGTATTCCGCAAACTCTTTTGCGGCTAACTTTGCTTCTTCCTGATGATGTAACGGTGGATTCACTTCATACATCTTCACAATGGATTGAGACCACGGCCGTAGCAGGTGCTCATCACTTGCAGGAAAACCCAAAAGGGCCGCAATCACTTTGACCGGTAAAGGCTCAGCAAAGTCAGCAATGAGGTCAAACGTGGAACCCGAGTTAACTTTCTCATCGATTGCATCTAGAAGTTGATTAGTGAGGCGTTCGATATCTGGGCGGAGCGCCTCAATCTTCTGTCGGTTAAAAGCTTTGGCAACGAGTCCTCGAAGCCGAGTGTGCTTTGGCGGCTCGCTATCCAAAAGCGAATCAGAGTGGAGCCAATTGAAGGTTCCCCACTCAAATTCTGGAGTACGGGGTTTGTAGATTCGTCCTAGTGACTTATTTCGAAAAACCGCATTGGCATCCACATGATTTGGCGCAAGGAACATTCCGAGTTCTTCATCCCAGACAGGCTTGCCATTCTTTCGCAGATCATTTAATAATGGATACGGATCTTCGATGAATGAAGCAGTAGAAAATTTGCTCATAGTTCCGATGCGATCGCGGCGTATCCAGGTTTAATAATTTGTTCAATGATCACCAAACGTTCTGGGTATGGAATAAACGCACTCTTCATGGCATTTATCGTGACACGTTGCAGTTCAGCCAAATCCCACTTGAATGCCTCGACCACTTGTTCCATCTCATGGGACATGGAGGTTTGACTCATTAATCGATTATCCGTATTAAGGGTGACTCGGAATCGCAGTTTGGCCAAGATTCCGATGGGGTGCTCACCAATATTTTTCGCAGCACCCGTTTGAAGATTCGAAGTTGGACAAAGTTCCAGAGGAATGCGCCGATCTCGTACATATGAGGCAAGTAACCCCAATTTCGGAGTCGGTCCAGTCATGTCGATGTCATCAATAATTCGGACTCCGTGGCCCAAACGCTCGGCTCCACAGAGTTGGATCGCTTCCCAAATGGATGGAAGGCCGTAGGCCTCACCCGCGTGAATTGTGAAGTGTGCATTTTCATGGCGAAGATAATCAAAAGAACTCTTTTGATCACTTGGCGGAAATCCATCCTCTGGGCCAGCAATATCGAAACCAACGACACCTTTATCTCGATATTTAACCACGAGTTCAGCGACCTCTTGTGAGCGATCGTTCTGGCGCATTCCACAAAGGAGGGATTGCACCCGAATCGTGAAACCTTCCGCACGAGCTTCGGCCTCACCCTGTCGATAGCCTTCGAGAGTTGCATCAATAACGTCAGAGAGCGTAAGCCCTAGCTCGGTAAATAATTCCGGTGCTCCACGTACTTCCGCGTAGACAACTCCATCACGAGCCAAATCAAGAGCACACTCTCTGGCGACGCGAATAATATTGTCACGAGTCTGCATCACGGCAATCGTGTGGCTAAAAGTTTCCAAATACCTTACTAATGATCCTGAGTCGCACGCTTCACGAAACCACGTGCCCAATTCTTTCGCATCGGTGGTGGGAAGCTTGTCATAACCAATTTCCCTGGAGATATCAATAATCGTTTGAGGACGAAGACCGCCATCAAGGTGGTCATGCAAGAGCACCTTAGGCACCCTCTTTATTTGATCCTTGCTTGGCACGCTATTCAAAGTCACTACTTTTCCTAACTCTCCGTCAATCCACTATTCGATCTACTATCAAAGGTAGACGTTCAACCTTACCGCTTGCAGGCATCGGTCCAATGACGACAGAGTTCGTCAAAATCTCAAGTGCTCGGGCGAAACGTTCGGGCGTATCGGTATGTAATGTATAAATTGGCGATCCTTTTGTGACTTCTTCACCAGGCTTGTTATGGATTTCAATTCCTGCCCCGGCCTGAACTGTTTCACCTTGGCGCGATCGACCAGCACCCAACCTCCACGTAGCAACGCCCACTTTCATTGCATCCATGGACAGCATCGTTCCACTCGCCTCTGCGCTCACAACGACACTTTCCTTTGCAACAGGCAGCGCTGCATCGGGATCGCCACCTTGGGCTTTGATCATTCGTCGCCATGTATCCATCGCACTTCCATCTCGAAGTGCAGTCTCAGGGTCTTTGCCTCTAATACCCGCGGCATCGAGCATCTCGCGTGCCAATATCAAAGTAAGTTCGACGATATCGGCTGGTCCACCTCCTGCAAGAACTTCGACTGATTCTCGAACTTCCAAAGCATTGCCAGCTGTGAGTCCAAGTGGGACATCCATCGCGGTAACGAGTGCGCGGGTATTCACTCCAGCTCGTTTTCCGAGATTTACCATTGTGCGAGCTAATTCTCGTGCACGATCTGGATCACTCATGAAAGCTCCGCCACCCGTTTTAACATCGAGGACGAGTGCGGCCGTGCCCTCCGCAATCTTCTTACTCATAATTGATGATGCAATAAGCGGAATCGCCTCAACAGTGGCGGTGACATCGCGAAGTGCATAAAGTTTTTTATCTGCAGGCGCAAGCCCAGCACCGGCAGCACAAATTACCGCGCCACAATCTTTTAGTACTGCCAACATTTCATCGTTGGAAAGTGAGGCTCGCCAACCAGGGATTGATTCCAACTTATCCAATGTCCCACCCGTGTGTCCGAGTCCTCGACCAGAAAGTTGTGGCACCGCTCCACCGCAAGCGGCAACCAGTGGAGCAAGTGGAAGAGTGATCTTGTCTCCAACTCCACCAGTGGAGTGCTTATCTACTGTTGGTCTATCTAGCATTGACCAATTCATGCGTTCGCCGCTCTTGATCATCGCATCGGTCCAACGAGAAATCTCGTGCGAGTTCATTCCATTGAGAAGAATCGCCATGAGCAGGGCCGACATTTGTTCATCTGCCACGGCACCACGTGTATAGGCGTCAATAATCCAATCGATCTGTGGATCGGAAAGCTCGTGTCTATCGCGCTTTGCCGCAATAACTTCAACTGCAGAAAATGCCTCTACACCACTCATTTAACGTTCGTTGCGATCTAGGTCATCCGGGCCAAATGCCCAAGGCAACATCGCCGACATCTTCATTGGACCATCTGCCGTCATTAGCAACAATTCGGGGCCACCGTGTTCAAAAAGCAATTGACGACATCGCCCACACGGAGCAAGGAAATCACCTTTACCATCAACGCAAAGAACCGCGACCAGTCGGCCTCCGCCACTGGCAGATAGCGCGGAAACCATTCCACATTCAGCGCATAGCCCGAGTCCATATGAGGCATTCTCGACGTTGCAACCTCTAACAATTCGTCCATCATCAACTAGTCCAGCAACGCCTACAGGGAATTTGGAATATGGGACATAAGCGTTTTTGCTTATTGCAATTGCTTCGCTGTGGAGAAGATCCCATTGGATTGCGGGCATCTTAGGTTGCCCCTCCACGTCTATATGGAATTCCGTCGGCAGCTGGCCCTCGAAGTCTTTGTGAAGAAAGCGAAAGCACAAGAACCGTCGCAATATATGGTGTCATTGTTACCAACTGACCAGGAAGCTCGCTGTAAGCGGTGTAGAACCACCCTATGAACCCAGCCACCGATAATCCAATAACCGCCTGAACGATTCGAGTCTTTTGGAAATTGCGGAAAGCACCGAATAGAAGAAATACGATCACAAGTATCAACAAGGCATGAATTGCCGCAGCATCGCGGAGTTGAAGAGCATCTGAAAATCCAAAGAGGCCTGCTCCTGCCAAGAGACCACCCGGTCGATAATTTCCAAACAGCATCGCTGCAAGACCGATATATCCCCGGCCCCCGACTTGATTCTCTTGGTAATGGTTCGCCGCAACAATTGCGAGGAAGCCGCCACCGAGTCCCGCAAAGGCTCCCGAAATAATGACTCCTGCATACTTCATTGCGTAGATATTTACTCCTAGATCTCCCGTGATTCCGCGCAAGATACTTGCAAAGTCCGAGATTAAGAACCAATTCTTATCGGCTAATTTTGTTAATAGGTCAGGGCTGTGCCAACCAAAGACGTGTCCCCCAGAAAGTATTGGCAGGCCATTGAGCGGCAGAGGATCCACATCGGGAGATTGAGAGGGACCGGGCCATGATCCTCCGTGCGCCAGAATCGTTGAAAGATAACGAGCAAGACCAGCCGCAATAATATTTATCGCAACGCCGGAGACAACATGATCCACACCAAAAGTGATTGTTGCTAACGCGTGAAGTAACGCTCCAACCATTCCGCAGAAAATAGCTCCGAGGAAACCTGCCCATGGTCCGAATTTACTTCCAAAAAAGCCACCTCCCCAAGCGCCCATAATCATCATGCCTTCGAGGCCAATATTCACGACACCGGATCGCTCTGAGAAGAGACCGCCAAGTCCAGCGAGAACGATCGGAACGGATAGCAACAGCGCAGCCTCAGCGGTACCAATACTCGTGAGATCGGATGCTCCAGTTATTAGGCGAATTAACGAAAGAACAAATACAACCGCAAAAACAATGGCATAAATTTTCTTCGCACCTGTCAGAGTCTTAAATCGCAACATGGTTACTCACCTACCTTTGCAAGTGCTTCGCTATGGAGCGTGAGTTGGTACCTTCGCACAACTTCATACGCCACCACCGCGCTTAGAAGAATTGAGCCCTGCATAATTACGTAAGTCTCAGGCGCGATATTAATGAGGTCGAGAGTTTGCGATGCAACTTCAAGAAAACCAAAGAGACAAGCACTTATTCCCATGCCAAGTGCTGAGTTGCGCCCTAGAAGTGCGATAGCAATTGCAGAGAAACCAATGCCACCGCGGAAACCCAAGTTGTAACTGTAAGTCTCCCCCATCAATGTGGGTAACCCGGCAAGTCCAGCAATTGCTCCACTTCCCACCAAGGCAATGATTGTCATTCGCTTGGCGTTGACTCCGCTAACTCGTGCCGCCATTGGGTTTACACCGCTCGCTCTTAACTCAAATCCGAAGCGCGTTCTATTGACGAGGAACCAGAATGCAAAGCCCATCGCAATCGCCACGACCGCCATTCCATAAACACCCGCACCTGGTTGATTTTGAATACCCAACTTTCGCAAAACAGGCATCAAGTTAGGAAATTGTGCACTTTTTGGAAGCGGTTTTGTTTCCAAGTTGTAGCCAGTTGCTTGTTTCATTGCAAAATGCTTTGACAACAAATATGCAGAAAGTCCGCCCGCCATGGCGTTGAGCATGATTGTAGAAATAACTTCGCTCACGCCTCGCTTCACTTTCATGTAAGCAGCGATTGCAGCCCAACTTCCTCCAACCAACATGGCGATAAGCATCACGGCAATGACGTGAAAAACGGGTGGCAAGGAAAACTTAGATCCAAGGAATCCTGCGAATAGCGCTCCCAGACGCAATTGTCCTTCAACGCCAATATTGAAAAGGCCAGCCCGGAAAGTAAGCGCAATCGCGATCGCGGCAATGTAATAGGAGGTGGCTAAGTTTGCCGCAGCCATAAGTGAGCCAGCCCTCGTGCCGTACTCCCACATCAAACTAAATGCTGCACTTGGGGATTTATGCGTTGCTAGAACCGCCAAACTTGAGATTGAAAGACTAAAGAACGCAGCAAATAGAGGTGCGGCCAGGGCAAGGGCGAAACGCGAAGTCGTTAACTTTTTCATGCTGCACCAGTCATCGCTGAGCCAAGACTTTCGGGAGTCGTGGTTTTCGGGTCCAAAGTCGCAGTGATCTTTCCTCGCAACATGACCAGCAGTCGATCAGACATTCCAATCAACTCCTCAAGATCCGCACTAATCATCACGATTGCCATTCCCTTTTCACGCGCACGCCGCAGTTCATTCCAAATATCGGCCTGTGCGCCCACGTCCACTCCCCGAGCCGGGTGAGAGGCTAATAGAAGCGAGGGGTCCCCGCGCATCTCTCGACCAACGATAAATTTCTGTTGATTGCCACCCGATAGGGCAAGTGCCAAAGTATCTGGACCAGGAGCGCGCACGTCGAATTCTTCCATGATGGAAATCGTGTCTGTCATCGTCGATTTCTTGTCAATGACGTAACCGTTCATCACGGGCTTGCCCCGTTGATGGCCCAAGATTCGGTTCTCCCACAATGGAGATGCCATCAAAAGCGCTTGTCGCTGACGGTCTTCAGGGATGAAGCCGATACCTAAATCGCGCCTATGAGCAACTGAGAATCGATCTAACGATTCGCCTTTGAAGAGCACCTCTCCACGGTACTTACGAAGGCCAAGGATCGCTTCAATCAATTCACTTTGGCCATTTCCCTCTACTCCGGCAATACCGACCACTTCGCCCGCGTGCAATTCAAAACTTACGTCACTAATGAGATCTCGAGCTCCGGAGGGAGATGGCACGGTAACGTTCTTGAGCGAAAGGGTGATCAGTTCACGTCGCGGTGTCCCGTGGATTTCGGGTGATGGAAGTTCGCTTCCGACCATCAGTTCTGCCAATTGTTTTGCCGTGACATCCGATGCCTTTACCTCGGCGACAGTGCTACCGGCTCGAACCACGGTCACGTCATCTGCCACTCTCAAAACTTCATCAAGCTTGTGAGAAATGAAAATAACAGTCAGTCCATCCTCACGTAGGCCATGGAGTGCTCCAAAAAGTTCGTCCACTTCTTGCGGTACAAGGACTGCCGTCGGTTCATCAAAAATCAATATTCGAGCACCTCTATAAAGAACCTTCAGAATTTCTACACGTTGACGTTGACCAACTCCAAGATCTTCAACGAGAGCATCAGGATTGACATCAAGTCCATAGGCGGCCGACATTTCTAAAATCTTTTTGCGCGCCTCAGCAACATTAATGACACCACGCTTTGTTGGTTCGTAACCCAAAATTACATTCTCAAGAACCGTGAAATTATCGGCGAGCATAAAGTGCTGATGCACCATTCCCACACCCGCGGCGATCGCATCAGCCGGTTTCCTAAATGCAACTTGCTGATCATCGATAAGAATCTCACCACTATCTGGCTGTTGCATTCCGTACAGGATTTTCATAACAGTCGATTTACCAGCACCGTTTTCACCGACGAGGGCATGAACGGACCCACCACGAACCTTCATCGATACGTCGCGATTGGCGACCACACCAGGGAAGCGCTTACTAATATTCCGAAGTTCTACGGCATAAGCCACGGGCTTCGATCTCCTCTTCCTTCTAGTTTTTCTGAGAAAGTCCGATGATTACGCCCATCAAAAGCGTTCGGTCCAATGAGGAGATTTAACTCCTCATTGGACCGAAACGCCACTACTAAACACTGCTTAATCTAGTGAGTGAATTCTCACCACATTAAGTTCCCTGCAACTTCTGCAATTTAGGCTAATTAAGGCTTTGTTGGGACCTTGATCTTGCCTGCGATGATTGCTGCGGTTGCTGCATCGATCTGCTTCTTGTACTTGGTGATGAATCCACCTGAGTAAGAGACGCCAACGCCACCACGAGATAGATCGTAGTTACGTCCATAGATACCAGCGACTGGGTCAAGAACATCGTTGACAGAACTTCCCTTGACTGACTCTGAGATAACGTCAAATACGGCGTTATCAACGCGCTTTGTCATAGAAGTAAGCATGTTCTTCTTCTGTGCTGCTGATGCGGTGAGGTAC
Source organism: Actinomycetota bacterium (assembly GCA_026392695.1). GTDB lineage: Bacteria > Actinomycetota > Actinomycetes > Nanopelagicales > Nanopelagicaceae > QYPT01. The sequence continues at coordinate 17,483 of JAPLBP010000069.1, forward strand.
TGATCAGAGTCAACTCCGATTGTCCAAACCTTCTTGCCAGCTGCTGCTGCATCGGCGGCTGCAGCGAAGTTACCCGCGCCTGATCCACCTGCTGCGGAATAAATTACGTCAACCTTCTTGTCGATCATGCCGTTTGCAATGACCTTTGCCTTTGCTGGGTCATTGAATCCGCCGAAGTCAGGTGGCTCAGTGACGTATTTGACGTCAACAGATGCCTTCTTGTTAGTTGCCTTAACACCAGCAACGAATCCTGCCTCGAATTCCTGAAGCAATGGGATACGTACTCCGCCGATGTAACCGATCTTGCCTGTCTTAGATGCAAGAGCAGCAGCAACACACGCAAGGTATGAACCTTGACCAGCAGCAAAGATGAGTGAAGCAACGTTGAGAAGATCAACTGATGCATCATCAACAATTGCGAATGAAACCTTTGGATAGTCCTGAGCAACCTTCTTCAATGGACCGCCATAAAGGAAGCCGATTGCGATGATTGGGTTATAACCGTTGCTTGCAAGCAGACGAAGTTTTGCTTCGCGCTCTGAGTCACTACCAACAGTGACGGTTACTTCTTTAGCGGTTACGCCAAATGCCTTCTTTGCACGATCTAAGCCTGCTGCAGCTGAGTCATTGAATGACTTATCGCCGCGGCCGCCAATGTCATAAGCGACGCCAACTTTGACCTTTGATGCTGCACTTGCACTGGGGACAACCAGCAAGCCAGCGGCAAAGGTTGTAGCCGCAACTACTGCGACTAAACGCAATGATTTTCTCAAGTTATTCCTCCCGGAGGGCCCATGTTTGTCATGGGGCATTTTCGGTTAGCCTAGTCCGCGAAGTGAAAGAAAAGTAGTTGATTGCGCCTGATTTAGGATTTGGCATGTAACAACTCGGTAAACCCTCAACTTCAACTAGAAAGTTTGAGGCAGACTGAAAACTGGCTAGCGAACCAAACCGAGGTTGGAGTAAACCAAATTCAACGTTTTCTCGGCCTCTACCCGCGCTTTTGCAGCGCCATCTCGCAAAATTTGA
>JAPLBP010000153.1 GCA_026392695.1 Actinomycetota bacterium
AAGGCTGATTAGCCATTGCTCATCGAGTCCTGGAGGCGTGATGATCCCACGGTTGATGGACCAGAGCCATGAAAGTTCCGCGATTTTGAAATCGGTCGCCTTATAGTCTCGGTAATTCCGTACCGGAGAAGATGACCATGTCACGCAACCTTTGATGCCGAATCCAACTGTATGAGCGGGTAACTCATATTCCTCGATGATGTCGCTGATGCGCTCAAGTGCTTGAAGATTGAAACCTTCTGCAGTGCTCAGCGCCTCATTGGTGCAAACCTTGTCGACGGCGCGTACTCCAGCCATCGCGAGGGGGTTTCCGTTGAATGTGCCAAAGTGAGCGAGGCGCCCATCTGCAACAGCATCCATGTATTCCTTCTTGCCACCAAATGCTGCAAGTGGGATTCCGCCGCCAATTGATTTAGCAAGGCAAATCAAATCTGGCTTAACACCGAGACGTTGTGCAGCACCTTGCGGTCCAGCGGTGAGACCAGTCTTAACCTCATCGAAAATCAAAACGATTCCGCACGCCTTCAAGATATCCAGCATCAGGAAGAACGATTCCAAGATTTTCAAGTACCGGTTCGACAATGAAACAAGCAATCTTGCTCGAGTTCTCTTTGAAGGTTCTTTCGAGCGCCACTAGGTCGTTGTAGGGGACTACGAAGACATCTCCTGAGATCGCTCCCGCGGAATGCACTGGCGTTGGATTGTCAGCTGGACCCGCTTTGTCGAGAGAAGGCTTCGCTGAAACTGTAAGCGGATCATAACTACCGTGGTAACCACCTTCGACTTTGACGACCGCATCTTTCCCGGTAACTGCGCGGGCTAGTCGAGTTGCGTACATCGTTGCTTCGGTTCCTGAATTCGCAAATCGCACTTGATCAATTGCAAAACGTCGACAGAGTCGTTCGGCCGCATCACGCGAAATCGGCGATGGAGTGACAAACAGTGTGCCGATCTCCAAAGTGCCCTTTATCTCTTCAACAACAGCAGGATTGAGATGGCCGACGAGCATTGCGCCAAATCCCATTGAAAGATCGAGCAAGCGACGACCATCAACATCGGTCATCCAAGCCCCTTGAGCAGATTTGATAGAGATTGGATACGGCTCCCAGTATTGAAAACTAGAGGGCACTCCGAGTGGAATAACAAGTGCGGCGCTCTTACTTTCCTCGCCTGATGCTCGCGTGTTGTCTTTGAATTGGGACCACTCTTGATCCAAAAGTGAAGTTAATTTTGTGTCAGATAGAGGGGTTGCATGTGTTGGAATTGAACGAAAGGTCTCTGCATGATTAGTTGTGGTTCTCATTTTATTTGTACAGTCAAGGTCCAGATTGGCCAGAAATTGAGTAGTACGCTCCTTACCGCGCCTATTAGGTAACGAATTCTAGCAGGGCAAAATTTAAACACAACTTTCTGTACTTTCTCGCGTGTGTTTCTAAGAAAAGTACGCGAGAAAGTACAAACAATCATTCTTTTTCATTACTTTTTAAAAAAATGTCGTCCTGTTTTCTCGACAATTTTCTCTACTGAATTCTTACTAGAACTGAACGTCTAGTTCCCAACGGCACCCTTTTTCATCGGCTTGATACGTACCTAGTCCGACGATCCCTTCGAGATCTTCGGTTCCGGAGCCCGCAATGATGTCAACTTCAGAACTCGCAACACCTCCATCGAAGTGCCCTGTATCTGTGAGGACAAAACTGCCTGATTTACCCTTTATTGTGCCGACGATTTTGATGTGCCCTACGTATTGTGCGACAGATTTATGCATGTCGACTTGGTCAAAGTATGAGTAGAACATCAAATACTCGACGAATGCGAAACCTTCAATATCGCCAGCGAATGCAAATTTGGCACTTGTCTTTGTATACCTCATACCGTTTTCATCGGGTCTATATGTATCTTCATCCCACTTGGAAACAGAATAAGTGCCCGAAAGTTTCATGCCGCGCCTTTCGTTAGAAACGACCGCCAGATGTTGAATCTTGGCTCAGCCATTGTGACAAATAAATAGGTATAAGAGAGAATACAACAAGGGTCGCAGCTACGACGTTGACGACCGGTGCCTGATTTGGACGAAAGAGATTGTCATAGATCCATATCGGCAGAGTTTGGATACCTGGTCCCGCAGTGAAAGTTGTGACGACAATTTCATCGAATGACAGACCAAAGGCCAATAATCCGCCGGCAAAGAGTGCGGAAGCAAGATTGGGCAGAGTGATGAGACGGAAAGTTGTAAAACCATTAGCACCTAAGTCCATTGACGCTTCCTGAAGTGAAGTACCCATTCGACGTAACCGCGCTAGGGCATTGTTATATACAACAACTATGCAAAAAGTCGCGTGGCCGATAATTACGGTCAAAAGGCTTGTTGAAATTCCCAATTGCTTTGTAAAGGCGTTACTTAGTGCGATTCCCGTTACAACTCCTGGTAGCGAAATCGGAAGAACAACGAGCAGTGAAATTACTTCTTTCCCAAAGAATTCGTACCTGCTCACTGCGAAGGCTAAGCACGTTCCGAGGAGCAACGCGATAGCTGTCGCCGAAAGTCCGGCGGCAACACTCCATCCAAGAGCTTGTCGAACTCCCGTGTTTGCGATCGCCTTCGACCACCACTTTAAAGAGAGTCCGGTAGGGGGCCAACTAAAAGTACGACTCGCATTGAATGAGTTGATGACAACAACCGAAAGTGGAATATAGATAAAAGCAAGACCGACCCCCATGAGAGAGGCGAGGGCGTATCTGGCTCTGTTGGAAAGTGTCATCTCAGAGGCTCGCCAAAGCGCCGGTGCGACGAACTAACCAGAGATAAAGCGCCATGATTGTGATGGGGATCGTCGCAATGGTCGCTGCAAAAGGAAGATTGATGCTGAAATTTTGATAGACAACATTGCCCAGCATCTGAAGCTTGCCACCGATAATTTGGGCTGTGATGTAATCACCGAGGCTTAATGAGAATGTGAACATTGAACCGGCCACCAAGCTTGGAAAAATCAAAGGCAGTACGACTTTCCTGAACGTATAGAAATTGCGTGCTCCTAGATCTCCAGAAGCGTCAAGAAGTGAATTTGGTAATCGTTCTAACCCCGCGTAGATAGGAAGAATCATGTAAGGCAACCACAGGTATGAAAGTCCAATGATGATCGCAGGTCCACCGAAGCCAGGAGAATGTATTCCAAGTGGACTAAGTAGCCAATCAATCACTCCCGTGCCTGGCTCCAACATGGAGCGCCAAGCATAGATTTTTACAAGATATGACGCCCACAATGGGGTGAGAACAAGTGCAACGAGAAACTTCTGATTTCTTGGCTTTGCAACTTTGGCCATAAAGAAAGCCATGGGTATTGCTATGGCACTACAAATAAGGGTGACCGAGAGTGCAATTCCGAGTGTTCGAAACATTACATTTCGGTAAGCCGGATCTGACACCATGTCGTGAAAATTTCCAAGATTAAAACCTGGAATTGTGTCACCCGTGAAATTGTCTATTGTGAAGAAGGCAGTGACCAGTAGTGCACCTAGTGCTCCCAGATAAGCAACAACTAACCATAATCCGGGGGCAGCGAGCAACGCCAAAAGGCGAACCTTTTGCCTTTTGTGCATCCAAGTGGCTATTGAATTATTCACTCATCTCATTTCCAGATAGAAGTGAAAACCGGGTGCGAAGAAAACTTCGCACCCGGATCACTAATTAAGCGTTTCGCAGGCTAGACCACGCTTTCACCCATTCGGAATAAGGAACACATTTAACGTCTGTGCGTCCATCCAAACAAGTTTCGGTGGCGGTGTTCCAGTAGTAGACATCTGTCCAGTAAGCCGCATCGGCCGCATGGAAAGTTGTGCAGAAGTTCTTATCTGCGGTCATGTCGCATGCTTTCGCATTTGATGGCGCTTCGCCAAACCACTCGGCAACTGCCGCATTGGCACTTGGCGAAATGATGTGATCCATCCACATGTATCCGCAATTTGGATTCTTAGCTTTGCTACTAATCATCCACGTATCAGACCACCCAGTAGAACCTTCGACGGGTTTGATCCCATTAACTTTTACGCCTTCGCTGAGGGCTAAATTGATATTGGCCTGCCAGGTTGTTCCAAGTACGGTCCCACCTGACTTCAACGAAGCAACGTGCTTAAGGTAGTCGCTCCAATATTCGCCGATCAAAGGCTTTTGCACTTTGAGAAGTGCTACTGCCGCATCAAACTGCTTTTGATCAAGCGCGTATGGATACTTGATCCCTAGCGAAGGCTGCGACTTCATTAAGTAGAGAGCAGCATCAGCGATATAAATTGCCGAATCGTAAGCCGTAATTTTTCCTTTGTACGGTGAATTCGCGTCGAAAACCGATCCCCAGGAAGTAGGAGCTGGTTTTACAATGTCGGTGTTATAGACCAACAAGTTGGCTCCACGTCCGTGTGGAACGCCATACGCAACTCCGTCAACGGAGTTCCATGCTTGGTCTTTAAGGCCAGGGAAGACGTCTGCATAATTCGGAATTAGGGAAGTATTTACGGGCGCGACATCGCCGCCGTAAATCAGGCGAAGTGAAGCATCACCCGATGCAGAGACTACGTCGTATTGACCAGTCTTCATCAAAGCAACCATTTCATCGGAGGTTGAGCCAACTTTGACGTTGACTTTGCATCCGGTTGACTTTTCAAAGTCGCTCACCCAATTGACCTTGGGATCGTTTGCTCCACTTTCTACGTAACCGCCCCAAGCAACAATATTCACTTGGCCTTCTCCGGCGCCGAGGGACTTCATCGCGTCGATTTTAGGAGGCGAAGATTTCGCAGCGGTTGTGGAACTCGTGGTACTTGATGAACAGCCAGCAAGGATTATTGCTACAGCGGATGCAACCGCGATCTGTGATAACAGACGAGCGTTACGCATCTATACCTCCCTCATTACAGACCATGTTCAGATATTGAATATGGTTTTCCCGGTAGTTACACCAGGAATTCTCTTTTTGATTCCCATGAAACGACTACAGAGTCACCTACCGATAGTGGCTCCGTTGGCTTAATAGAAATGAGTGCTTCTCCATTTTCGAGACCCACCAGGTAACGGGTCGTGGCACCGACGAAGATTGCGTCTCTCAAAACTCCTTCAAGGGATTTATCTCCGAGAGTGGCGGAGCTTGAAATAGAAACAAACTCAGGACGTATATTTATCTTTTTGCCTTCAATAGTGATTTTATTGGTTTGACCCACGAATTCAGAGACGAATGCACTCTTGGGATTCTCATAAATTTCGCGAGGTGTTCCCAATTGTTCGATTCGACCCTGATCGAAAACGGCAATTCGGTCGCTCATGGTGAGAGCTTCTTCTTGATCGTGGGTCACAAATACGAAGGTAATTCCAACTTCGCGCTGTAACTCTTTTAACTCCAACTGCATCTGTTCGCGTAATTTTAAGTCGAGTGCGCCGAGCGGCTCGTCAAGCAGTAATACGGAAGGTCGGTTTACTAGAGCTCGAGCCAGGGCAACGCGTTGGCGCTGTCCGCCCGATAACTGAGCCGGTTTTCTATCGCCATATCCGGTGAGTCGCACCTGATCGAGGGCTTTCTCGGATCGAACCTTGCGTTCGGTTTTCTCGATCCCTTGAACACGGAGTCCGTATTCGATATTGGAAAGCACGTCCATGTGTGGGAAAAGCGCATAATCTTGGAAAACCGTATTTACATCTCTTTCGTAGGGCGGCAATTGAGAAACATCTTCTCCGCCTAAGTAAATGCTGCCTGAATCAGGCTTTTCAAAACCTGCAATCATTCTAAGTACGGTTGTCTTTCCTGAGCCAGAGGGACCAAGGAGCGTCAGGAATTCTCCCGAATAGATATCGAGGTCGACACCATTCACCGCCTGCACCTTGCCGAAACTTTTCGTCAGGTTGCGAATTGATACCGTTACGTCGCCAGATTCAAGCACTCGAAAAGTTCCCCCATTGTTGTTTGCTTAAGGGGTTACTTTACATACGACAATGCCAGATCCGATAGTGCTATATCACCTTCGCGCGACCGAAGAAACGCATTCATTCGTATTAGCAGCAACATTTTGCTGGATGAGATAGAACAAATCGCCGATTTTCATATTCGAAAATGACCCATCTGCGGCTTGGGTTACCGTTCCATATCGGAACGCGCACTTGTCGGCATTCTCGAAACCAGCCTGGTCGTACCACGCGTCAAAGAGTGGATCAGAGATAGGTTCAATTAATTCATGAGCAAGCACAGATGCCATTGCGTCCGCCGCTGGATTTTTATTGGGCGAGACTGTTAGTTGTGAAGCGCACCCAAAAGGCACCATATTTAACGAAGGGTCTCCAATAAGGGCATATTTGATATCCATCGCCGGAAGTGAGTAATAGTCGTGAAATCCGCAGAAGTTAGTTGCAAAACCATCCACCTGAACATTTGTTGCAGAGAGGACGAGGTAGACACCGCTTGAGTCAGTCTTCAGTTTTCCTGAAGCTAATTGAGCATCGACGACGTCGGCAACCGAAGGGCGACTGTCGGTTGGGTCCCCAGTGAATAAGCCTGGAGGAACTTGGAGTGACAAACCAAGGGATCCGGTATCAACAACGCAGCCAGAATAATCAATGCCAGATGAAATAAATTGCTTCTTTCCGTTCACAATTTGGTAATAGGTGGTATTGATATCGTTCCACGCTGAATCACCGATGTGCTTGGTGAGGTTCATCAATATCGAAGCGGTGGAAGTGCCTTTATCTTCCGCGGAGCAACTGTTCTTTTCCCAATTGCCATACCAAATAACGTATACATGCGGATTAAGAATTACGGAACCACCTGCTCGGTAAGTGACAGCCCCAACACCATCAGGAACTTTTGCCGGAGGTGTTGAAGTGACTCCTCCTCGCGAAGAGTTCGAGGAGTCTGCTGATCTGGTTGGCGCGTAGGCATGGCTGTTGGAGTTGTGAGATTTTTCAGATTCTTTCTCTATCCGGCTCTTCGCCTTGGTGGAACTGTCGGCAAATGAGATCGCTATAGGCTGTACCAGAAGTGCGGTTACAACTACGGTCACAAAAGCGAGGGATCGGATTTTCATTGTGTGGCTCTCTATCTCGGAGAAGGGAGAATCTGTGTCAGACCTTATCAGGCGGGAGATTAAGCCAAAAGGTCTGGAAAGTTAATTCTTCTTCTCAATAAGAGTGGTGAGAGCCCAAACAATGGCGATGACATCGATGAATTCTTGAGCCACAGCCCCTTGACTGGCGCTCATCAGCCCAACCGCGCCGCCGATCATTGCGATAAGTGAGAGTCCCATACCGACACCGGCACCCTGTAGCGCCTTCCGTCGGGCATTTTTTGAAATAGATATTGCATGTGTGAGGCGATCAATGGAGTCTTCGACGATGACTATGTCGGCAGCTTCGCTTGCAGCGGTTGCTCCGCGTGCTCCCATTGCAACACCTACGTGTGCGGCGGCCAGTGCTGGGGCATCATTAATTCCATCTCCGACAACAATTACCGTTCCGTTTGCTTGGCGCATTTGTTCTTCAACAAGATCCATTTTTCCAGCGGCAGTTACTGATGAGTAAACCTCTGTAATACCGACGGCCTCAGCAACTTCTTCTGCGGTTTCCTTACGATCTCCTGTCACAAGGATAATTTTCTTCACACCTGCATGGCGCAGATCGCTCACCATGGCTTTCGATTCAGCCCGAAGCGGATCAGTGAGTCCAATTACTCCGCTCAATATTCCATCTATCTTGACTGCCACTAACAGAGGATGGGTCAGGGTGAACCATTCGGGTCTCTCGGCATCAATCTGACCGACCTCGATCAAACGCCCAAGTACGTTTCCGGTAATCCCATGGCCGTGATTTTCGTTGACGTTGGTGGCTGTTTCTAAAGTGAGTCCATCCGAGCGCGCCGCGCCAACAATCGCCTTCGCCACTATATGTGGAATGAANNTGATGCAGCTAAGAGAAGCACTTCATTCCTCTCTATTCCAGGGCGCGTGACGATCTCGGAAATCGCCGGGCCACCATGGGTAAGAGTTCCAGTCTTATCCAAGAGAACTACTTCTGCTCGTGCGAGCAACTCAAGGATGGCTCCGCCTTTTATGACGGCCCCATGACGCGCCGCTTGCGACATTCCAGCGACAACGGCAATGGGGACAGCAAGAATCAACGGACATGGGGTCGCGGCAACGAGCACAGCTACTGCACGCGACACTTCGCCACTGATGATCCATGAAGCAATCGCTATGACAAGTGCGACAGGTACAAACCTGAGGGCCCATGCATTTGCGATCCGAACACTCGGAGCCGAACGTGCTTGGGCGGATTCAACAAGCCTGACAATTCCCGCGTAAGTACTCTCTTGCGAAGTGTTGAGTGCGATGAATGTGAATTGAGTACCTGAATTCAAGACGCCACTGAGAACCGGCTCTTTCTCGAAACGAGTCATCGGCATTGGCTCACCGGTTAGCGCAGATTCATCGAGTATTGCAGTCGAAAGCAAGATCCCATCTGCGGGCACGACCTCACCCGATCGAACGAGAAGGTGATCACCAACAACAATGTCATCTGCAGAAATTTCTGTGAGCGCACCAGCATCATCTACGCGATGGGCCTTTCGAGGAAGACGTTGCAAGAGGGATTTCAATTGTCTTTCGGCGTGTCCTTCGGCCCAATGTTCTAAATTGCGTCCCGTTGCTAACATCAACGAAATAATTGCAGCAGCAAGCAATTCATTTGTAAGTAGAGCTCCGACGAGTGAGAGCACCGCCAAAATATCAGAGCCCAATTGTTTTTCGAAGAATGATTGGATGAGCCAGGTAACTGCAGGAATTAATCCAATTATTCCGCCGATCAACCAAAATATATCTGAAGTGGACTTGTGATCAGAGACACTTGCAATGATGCCCAAAATTAGCAATGAAGTTGAAAGTATGAGAAGTGAGAGGTCAACACTCTTTTTAGTCATCAAAAACACCTTTCACATATGCGAATCTACCTTTCCTTTAGGTGGCGGCATAGGCTTTAAATATGGGAAAAGTCACTATTACTTTTCTAGGTGCCACTTCAACTGTTACAGGCAGTCGTTTTTTAGTTTCCAGCGCTAAATCTAAAATTCTTGTAGATGCTGGTTTATTCCAAGGTCTTCGGGAGGTGCGCAGAATGAATTGGAATCCATTCCCTGTCGATCCCAAAACGATTGATGCCGTAGTGCTGACTCACGCTCACCTAGACCACTGTGGTTATCTTCCATTACTTGTTAGGGATGGTTTCGCAGGAAAGATATTCGCAACTGAATACACGCAGAAGCTGGCGACGGTAATTTTAAGAGATTCAGCTCGTTTGCAAGTTGAAGATGCTAGGTACGCGGCAGAGAAGGGCTTTTCAAAACATCCCGTCCCGCTCCCTCTTTATGACGAAAGGGATGTTGAAAGTACTCTCGTTAATTTCGCTAAAGCAAACTTTAGGGAGAAGGTGCAAATTTCCCAGGACGCTTTCGTCACTTATTTCCCTAGTGGCCACATACTTGGCGCAGGTTTCGTTGTTCTTGAAATAGAGGAGAAATTACTTCTATTCACGGGCGATCTTGGCCGCAATAACCATCCTTTACTTTCGAATCCCGATCTGCCTCCTCCCATGCACTTCGATGCAGTTATAACCGAATCAACATACGGCGATCGATTGCACGAAACTTCCCAAGGCGAATTTGCAGCTCAAATTAATGCCGCGATTAAACGTGGGGGTTCGATTTTGATACCCGCGTTTGCTGTCGATCGTACCGAAGTCATTCTGATGGCGCTGCACGACTTAATTGAAAAAGGAGCGATTCCGAGTATTCCTATATATGTGGACTCTCCGATGGCTTTGACTGCTTTGGATTACTATCGCGACGCAGTTAAGGAAAACTCGCCTGAGTTGCGTCCTGGAGTTGCACTGAAGTGGAAGGACGCAGATCCGTTTGACGCAGGAGAGTTATTCGAGATGCGTACAGTTGAAGAATCAAAATCACTTACGAATATTGATAAAACAAGTATCGTCATATCTGCTAGTGGCATGGGTACGGGTGGTCGCGTTGTTCATCATTTGAAAAACATGCTTCCCGATCCTAAAAATACTGTCATCCTGGTTGGTTTTCAGGCGGCAGGCAGTCGCGGACGCTCACTAGAAGTTGGTGAAACTAAAATAAAGATTCATGGGGCATGGGTTCCAGTTCGAGCAGCAATAGTGAAAGTTGAAAGTTTCTCAGTTCACGCTGATTCATTTGAATTGGTTGAATGGCTTAAGGGAATTAATCACCCCGCTCAGGTTTTTGTAGTGCACGGAGAGACAGACGCGCAAGAAGCACTAGCCGAAAACTTAAGAAAAAAACTAAACTGGAAAGTGATAATTCCAAAAAGCGCTCAAGTCTGCGAGATCTAACTAATATAAATATTGCCTGATTTTTCCACGACTTTGTACTTGTAGAGCGGCTTGATTGAACTCTTCGGAGCTCCGCTTGGACCAAGAACTACCGCACCAGAAGTGGCTTCGAAAGTAGAGCCATGACATGGGCAGACGAGTTTGGTTTTGTTGAGTGCAACAGTGCATCCCTGATGAGTGCAGGTGCCGTTCAAAGCCACAAGTCCAGTCTTAGTTCGCGAAAGTACAATTTCAAGTGAGCGTCCAGAAGCATCTTTACCTGTGTAGACCTGCGATTGTCCTACTTTAATGGCGGAAGATTTCGCGAGTAAGGTCCCGTTCGACGTGGCTGCCTTTGCCAGATTAAATCCAGTAGAGGCTTGTGCTTTTGAGAGCATAAAAGCTGGCAGTAAACTTGTTGCAATTACTAGGAAACGGCGCCGATTTATTCGTGACATTGCGCGAGGCTATCTTACTTTCTATTCACTCTCAATCATTTTTTCTAACTTACGTTTTAGATAATAGACAACGCTCCCAGCAACTATTAAGAATCCAATTGCCCAGTATCGGAGAGCGTGTTCTAACTTTGCTAATTTATCGGCAAACTCGTATCCGAGCACGATGACGATCGTAGAAAACACTATTCCGCCTAGCGCATTCCATTTAAGAAATGTCCTATAAGGAACTTTATTCATGCCGGCGAGAGCTGGAACCAGTGCACGCAAAAGCGCTTGGGCTCGCCCAAAGAAAATTGCACCAGCGTGGTACTTATCGAAAATTCGTTGGGCCATTTCCCAACGTTTAGCACCTACAAGTTTCCCAAGCCGCGAAACCTCAATACGTGGTCCGAAATGTTTTCCGACTTCATATCCAACAGAGTCTCCAGCAATCGCACCAATGATGGCGCAGAGAATAAACAGCCACAACGGCC
>JAPLBP010000131.1 GCA_026392695.1 Actinomycetota bacterium
GTGATAGTCAATCCACGTCGGTGGCGTTCTCGTAAGTGCTCCATCAATGCGGGATTTAAGTCAGGAACTTTGGCATCTCGATCAGTTGGCCCACCCAGACCAATATTTGTCCCTCCAAAACTGAAGGCCAGGTCGGCAACTGCTCTCCCAGATTCCATGGCCGGCTCATCCGGCTGAATTATCCGCAGGGTAGCTCCATCTATTTCTAGTGCAGTCACATCGCCAGCACTAGCAACCATGAGCGCGTGCGAACGAATTTCCAGGCCATGTGCCGCCGCAAGCCCCATCAACTCCGGATGCACTTCGTGAACCCACTCGATTGACATGATTACATTATTTTCTGCACACGCCTCTTCGAGTGCAACGAGATCGGACTGAACGATTGGGTTGGGCTGGGTTGTGGCAGGCCGCGCGTAATAGCCAAAGGGCGCTTGACTGATGAAAAGCGTGAAGGCACCAACGTCGATTGGATTACTGTCCGATCTCGGAGCCGCATCAAAATACGCATCAAGTTCAGTGATCATGCGAGAAAACTTATCAGAATCGAAGTGTTTGAATGTCTGATCGTCGCGCTTGTGAGCGAAACCTACGCGAGAATTCAACGTAGCAATCGTTCTCTCACGACAAGATCGTTCTCGACTTTATAGATGGCAATGTGGATTTCAGATTCGGTTCCTCTTCCGGTCACTCGCTCTTCCTGTGCGACGAATGAACCAACGGTCCATCTGCTTAGCGCTTCCACATGGAGTGAAGGAAAAGCTACAAACATTTGGCCGTAGCGATCTCGAAATTCCTCATGGCCTCTGGCGAAAACGCGATCATTGCCGTCTTCGATCGTGGCCTCTGGCGAATAGCAGGCAACGAAAGCTTCGACATCGTGCGCGTTTAGGGCTGCAAGAACGCGATCAATAACAGTGCTCATAAGGAGTGACGATAACAAGTTACCGAGTGAGTGCGAAAGAGGGCTGTTGGTCGTCGTTGGTATTGCCTCGCTATTAGGCACCTGCTAAGACTGCTTCATGGGAAAAATCGCAACGAGGACTAATAGCATGGGTACCAAGTGGGAGGTAGTGATCACCTCTACCTGCGTTGCAATCCTGCTCGGGTTGATGCCTCCATCCTTTGCGGTGGCAAAACTAGGTGGAACTTGTACCAAGGCTGGTGCCACAACCAAAGTCGCGGGGAAGACTCTTGTTTGCGACAAGTTTGCTAAAAAATTGATATGGACCGTACCCAAAGTAAGTGCGAAGCCGGCTCCATCCACAACATCGGAATTTAAAAAAGAGGCAAATCCTTCGCCTTCGAATTCGTCTGGAACTCCGGAACCCAAAAAGAGCGCAGATGAAGGAATGTTTTCTATCTGGCCCAACCCCGAGACCAAATATATTTCAGCCGTACCTGTAGACCTTACTCAAATTGAAAGCATTTCTAAATATCGAAGCTGTTCGGGTCATAACCGCGACGGCTACACATTTGATCAAGTCCTTGAAACGAATCGATCTCTCAAGCATTACCTCTACCCCGTATCTCAATTTCAAGGCACCATCGATAAGGTAAAGGTATTTGCGCCCTTTGATGGGGCTGTTGCGAAAATTAACCTAGAGGCCGACAAGATCGGCGGTCGACCGATGAATGGAAACGGCATCGGGTTTTCAACGCCTTTGGATAAAGGCGTCATGTTTTCCTTCGGCCATATTTATTTTGTAAAGACTTTTAAAGTGGGCGAGTCGGTTAAAGCAGGAGAACTTATCGGGTACGCCGCTTTGGGAGATAAGGGCTTTGATTTCGATATTGACTTGCTGGGTATCGCACCCGCCAAAGACGGCAGAGAGATTCTGGGCAGCGTCTTTGATCATATGACGGCACCGGTTTTGGCGGCATTTGCTAGCGTCGGAGTAACTGCCGCGAACACAAAGGAGACGAAGGCATTTCGTGATCAAAATCCATGCAATTTCGACAGCCAAAATCAGCGAGATGATCGAGCGTCAACAATCAATTGGGTACAGGTAAAACGCTAAACTTCTGAATATGAGAAACGCAGCGCAGGTAATTGGAATTATTTTTGTCTCCGTGGCCGCCCTATTTCATTTTTATGTTTTCTATTTGGAGAGCCTGACGTGGCGAACCCCAAAGACATGGAAAACTTTTGGACTTCCTAGTCAAGAGAACGCAGACATCATCGCTCCGATGGCTTTCAATCAGGGCTTCTACAATCTCTTTCTTGCCCTCGGATCAACGGTTGGGTTGGTTCTCCTGGGCGCGAATTCCACGATCGCCCACACACTTATTTTCGCTTCTTCCCTCAGCATGTTGGGAGCAGGGGCAGTGTTATTTTTCAGCGTGAAGAGCTCCCGCCGAGCGGCAATTATTCAAGCGGGTCCGCCACTAATTGGAATTGTCTTTTTGCTATTGGGGCTTAGTGGAAATCATTAAAGGCGTCGCCGTTTCGGCGTAGAAATCGTTGCCTTTATCGTCGATGACGATGAAGGCAGGGAAATCTACAACCTCAATTTTAAAGACGGCTTCCATCCCCAATTCTTCAAAATCAAGAACCTCTACCTTCTTGATGCAATCTAAAGCCAAACGCGCGGCAGGACCACCAATTGAGCCCAAGTAGAAACCTCCGTAATTTTTACACGCCTGACTTACCGCTTTAGAGCGATTGCCTTTGGCGAGCATGACGAAGGATCCGCCTTTGGATTGGAAGTAATCAACGTAAGAATCCATACGTCCAGCGGTCGTGGGTCCGAACGATCCGGAAGCGTAGCCTTCGGGAGTTTTAGCTGGTCCCGCGTAATAGATAGGAAAATTGCGCATGTAATCAGGCAGTGGTTCGCCGGCTTCCATAGCCGCTTTGATTTTCGCATGAGCCAAATCGCGACCGACGATCAAAGTGCCGGAGAGAGCAAGTCGAGTTTTAACGGGATATTTACTTAATTCGGCACGGACTTTATCCATCCCCTGATTGAGATCAATCTTCACGACGCCTTCGTCCCCATCAATGAGATGCGCCGCGGCTGGATCGGGCATGAAGTGCGCTGGCTCTCGCTCGAGTTCTTCGAGGAAGATTCCATCCTTTGTGATCTTCGCACGGGCTTGACGGTCGGCTGAGCACGATACGGCTATGGCAATTGGAAGTGACGCACCATGTCGAGGAAGTCTGACAACTCGGACGTCGTGGCAGAAATACTTTCCACCAAATTGCGCGCCGATTCCCAAAGTGCGCGTGATTTTTAGGACTTCTTCTTCCATTTCAAGATCCCGAAATCCATGACCCGTTGCAGCATCCCCTGAGGTTGGCAAAGAATCTAGGTACTTGGTGCTGGCCAACTTTGAAGTCTTAACTGTGTGCTCGGCACTCGTTCCGCCGATGACAATGGCTAAGTGCTAGGGAGGGCAGGCAGAAGTGCCCAAGGATCGAAGTTTTTCTTCTAGCCATGTGTAGAAAGTTTTGGGATTGAGTGTGGCTTTGGTTTCTTGGTAAAGGAAAGATTTATTTGCACTTCCTCCACCCTTGGCAATAAAGAGGAATGAGTACTCGTCAGGATGATCGCTGTCGGCATAAATTTCCACCTGAGCTGGCAAGTTGTTACCGGTGTTCTGTTCTTCCCACATATTGATCGGCGCCATCTGCGAATAGCGCAGATTCAAACGCGTGTAGGCATCATAAATTCCTTGAGAAATTGCAACTTCATCTTTGCTTTGCGTAAGTACGTGCTGACCTTTCTTACCCATCACTATTGCGGTGCCCGTGTCCTGGCACATCGGCAAGATTCCGCCGGCGGCAATGTTTGCATTTTTCAAAAGATCAAGTGCGACGAATCGGTCGTTTGGCGAACTCTCTGGGTCATCCAAAATACTTGCCAATTGCGTTAAATGTGCTGGGCGTAGGTAATGCGAAATATCGTGAAGCGCCGTCTCAGTTAATTTCGTGATTGCTTCCGGCGTAACTTGCAAGAATGTTCTATCGCCAAGTACGACCGTGGAGACTCCATCTTTTCCGAGGGAGCGGTACTTTGTTTCATCTTTTCCAAGTGGAAGCAAGTCTGAGTATGTAAATGTTGGGCTCATGGCGTTGGCTTAATTGCTTCGAGTTTTTTGCGTGCACCATCTAGCCATTCTTGGCATATTGCCGCCAACTCTTCTCCGCGTTGCCACAAAGAGAGGGATTCCTCGAGGGATGAGCCACCGGCTTCGAGCGTCGTGACCACTTGAGCAAGCTCGTCGCGCGCCTCTTCATATGAAAGTTTTGCAGTTGCCATAGCGGAAATCTACTCTCCTGAATCTGTACTAGTAGTGGTAACTGTCGTTCCAATGCTGCCTTTGGCCAATCTCACACTTAGATTTTCGCCGATCGAGAGTTCTCGAGAATTTCGCGCGATTGTTCCGTCGCCTCGCTGGACGACCGCGTAGCCACGATCCAAAGTGGATTGCGGTGAGAGTGATCGAAGGCGAGCCAGCGTGTGTACCAACGTTTCGGCGGCGGATTTGAGAGCGTGAGAAGTGCTGCGATGTGATCTGTCTCGCAGATTTTCAATAACTTCAGCTCGAGAAGAGATCAGAACGAAAGGGTCGCGCAGCACTGGTCGCTCGCGAAGGCTCGCAATTCTTTCGATCTCTGTATTCACCAGCCCGGCCATCCTTCGATACCCGCGTGCGCGAAATTGCTCGATCATTGCAAACTCGGCAGCGATGTCGGGGACCACCATTTTTGCAGCATCAGTTGGCGTAGATGCTCGAACATCGGCTACGAGATCAAGCAGTGGAGCATCTTGCTCGTGCCCAATTGCGCTGACGATTGGCGTCTCACATGAAGCAGCGAGTCGGACCAATCCTTCGTCAGAAAATGGAAGCAAGTCTTCGAATGATCCGCCGCCGCGAGTAATGATGATGACATCGACTTCAGGATTGGCTTCGAGTTCTCGCAGCGCGGCTGATACTTCGATTACCGCAGCCGCACCCTGCACGGCAACTTCACGAATTTCGAATTGAACAGCAGGCCATCGTCGGCGAGCATTTTCCACGACATCTTTTTCCGCTGCGCTATTTCTTCCGCAGATAAGACCAACTTTGTTGGGAAGCAATGGAAGGGCTTTCTTTAACTCATGAGCGAATAGCCCTTCAGCAGCGAGAAGCTGTTTGAGATGTTCGAGTCGTGCCAATAATTCGCCGATCCCAACTTGGCGAATTTCTCTGGCGGATAGCGAGAGTGTTCCATTTTTTGTGTAGAAAGAAACTTTCGCGAGGATGACGACGCGAGCGTTTTGGGGCAACGGAGAAACGGGTGCGAGAACCGTTCGATGGCACATGACGGAAAGACTCATATCAACACTGGTATCGCGAAGGCGCATGAAAGCCATGCCAGTTCGCTCATTGATCTCAGAGATCTCGCCTTCGATCCATATGGCGCCTAGTCGGTCTACATATTCTTTGAGCGCTTCTGAGACCACACGAACTGGGGCGGGGGACTCAGCTGAAGTTTCGAGCACGTGTCGATCCTAATAGACTTGGCTTATGTCCCAAATGACAAACCGAAAGGTTCTGCTAGCGGCACCTCGTGGCTACTGTGCCGGAGTTGATCGCGCCGTGGTTACCGTGGAAAAGGCCCTGGCTCTATATGGCGCCCCGGTCTACGTTCGCAAGCAGATCGTGCACAACAAGCATGTTGTGTCTACTTTGGAAGCGCGGGGCGCGATTTTCGTTGATGAGACTGATGAAGTGCCCGAGGGCGCACTCGTTGTCTTCTCCGCCCATGGAGTTTCGCCGCAGGTGCACGAAGAGGCTGCTAGTCGGAATTTGCGCACGATTGATGCCACATGTCCGCTGGTTACGAAAGTTCATCATGAGGCACGTCGGTTTGTGGCTGAAGATGTAGAAATTTTGCTAATTGGGCACGAAGGTCATGAAGAAGTTGAGGGAACCGCTGGTGAAGCAGTTGGCATGGTTCAACTCGTCGATGGAATCGAACACATAAAAGACATTAAAGTAAAAGATGAAAAGAAGATCGCGTGGTTATCGCAGACCACCCTGAGCGTTGACGAAACCCTTGCAACGGTCGCTGCTCTTAAGGAGAGATTTCCTCACATCATCGATCCACCGAGTGATGACATTTGCTACGCGACGCAAAATCGTCAAGAAGTAATAAAGCAGATAGCTCCTTTATCTGACCTTGTACTTGTCGTCGGCTCGACCAACTCTTCCAACTCCGTTCGACTAGTTGAAGTTGCGAAGGAGTACGGCACGCCAAACGCCTACCTCATTGATTTTGCATCAGAAGCAAAAGAAGAATGGCTCGAAGGTGTAACCACCCTTGGCGTTACCAGTGGCGCATCAGTGCCAGAGATATTGGTGCGCGATCTACTCGAATGGTTAGCCGCTCGCGGATTTGGAAATGTTGAGACTGTGACAGCGTCGGAGGAGTCACTTCTCTTTTCTCTGCCTGCAGAATTGCGCAAGGATCTTAAGGCCGCAGGACTTCCTGTCGTCGAACATACAAAGTAAATCTTTTAGATTTGCGGCTGCGGTCCAGCTCCAACATTTCCGTAACGATGGTTTGTAATCGAAACGCTTTGCTCCAATAACCATCGTGGCACTTCAACATCGCCACGTGCGGCAATCGGTCGGCGATCGATCGAGATTCCTTTGCTTAAGAGGTCGCGTATTGGTGGCTCCTCTGATGAAAGCCAACGAACTTTATCTGCCCCATCCACGGGATCATCACCCGAACTCCAACGAATCGTGGTGCCCGTCAATTCGCCCACCCAACGTACGAATTCCACGTGTTCCTCTGCAACCGTGGCATCGACTCTGACCACAATTCCTTTTACAGATGGTCTGTACCGCTGGTAGTTACGCTCAACTGTGAGGCCAGCCAAATCTCGAGCATGTGATCCAATTTCATCCCACCATTTCTTAGCTGAAGTCTTGGTTGCTTCAAGGGAAGTCAGCGAATACCAATCACGTAGATTGTTGAGGTAATTAGCCCCACCAGCTTTTGAAGTCGGACCTACGCTGCTGCGCTTCCATCCTCCGAAAGGTTGGCGATTAACAACAGCGCCTGTAATTCCTCGATTGACGTATAGGTTTCCCGCTTCAACGCCATTAATCCACTTTTCGCACTCTTCGACATCGAGTGCATGAACGCCGGCTGTAAGCCCGTAGTCGCCACCGTTTTGCCAAGCAAGTGCGGTTTCGAAATTTGGCGCCTTCATGATTCCGAGAACGGGTCCAAACCATTCGTTGCGATGACTCCATGAATCAGGGGCGATTCCTAGTTTTACACCCGGCGACCAAAGGTGACCTGTTGAATCAAGTTGGCGTGGAGTGACGAGCCATGATTCGCCGTCATCAAGAGTTGTTAGCGCGCGCAACAAAGCGCCACTTGGCGGATGAATAACGGGACCGACTGTTATTGCGTAATTCTTGCCCGCTCCAACTGCGAGGCTTTCGACGGCATCCTTTAGCTGATTGAGAAATGATGGGTCTGAGTAAATAGTGCTCTCAACAATCGCCAAACTCGCGGCGCTGCATTTTTGCCCAGCGTGACCAAATGCTGACTGAACAAGATCCTTTACTGCGCTATCGATATCTGCACTGGCAGATATAAGTATTGCATTTTTCCCGCTTGTTTCGGCCATCAACCGAATTTCAGGTTTCCATGAAGTGAAGAGTTCTGCCGTGGCAAATGCTCCGGTAAGAATGGTGACGTTGACTCCTGAATGTGTAACCAAATGTTGTCCATTGTGATCGTCTCGCGTTGGGACAAATTGGAGAACATCTTTTGGAACTCCAGCGCTCCACAGTTGCTTAACAATTTGCCAGGCGGTTGCCACTGTTTCAGGAGCAGGTTTTAGAATTACAGCGTTTCCAGCGGCAAGGGCCGCACACACTCCACCCATAGGAATCGCGTAAGGAAAATTCCACGGTGGCACGACGAGTACAACTCCGACGGGAGTGGACTTCTTTTCCTTTTCGATTGCCGATAACGCGTAGTAGCGAGCAAAATCAATCGCTTCGCTCACCTCTGGATCGGCCTCAGAAAAAGTCTTTCCTGCATCTCGCGACATGATGGCAATCGTTTGCGCACGCTCCGATTGCATAGTTTTTGCCGCTTTGCCCAGAATTGTGGCTCGGCCTTGGGCACCAATGGATTCCCATGCCGCATATCCCGCACGAGCCGCTGCTACCGCCAAATCGATTTCTTTGTTGTCGGCAACGGAGTATTGATACCAAACCTTGCCGTCAGCACTCGGATCGGTGCCGACTTCAATTTCGCGACTGTGAATTTCCGCGCCTCGGATGACCAACGGGATTCGTAACTCAACACTCGAGTATTCAGATTGTATGAACGATGTTAGCGCGCCACGAAGATCGGGGTGGGTGCCATCACCATCGCTTTGGTTAGTGAAAACACCTTTATTAAATTCGAAATCCGAATCTTCGCGGGTAAGGAGGTGGCGTCTGGAAGAAGTGGAAATGGTGTGTCTTTGACTTACCGACTCAAGAAATCTTTGACGTTGCTCCACGAACTTTTCGTTATCTACCTGCATGTCAAAGGATGCACGCAAGTAATTCTCCGTCGAAGTATTTTCGTCCAATCGTCGCACGAGATATGCAACAGCTGCAGGGAAATCGCTGTGACGAGTTACGGGCGTGTAGAGAAGAACACTTCCTGTCTCCCCAGCCACGGCTAGAGCTTCGGCATTTGCCATTCCTTCTAGCATTTCGATATCAAGTTGCGTTTCCACGCCACGGGATTTTGCTACGCCAATAGCCCAAGCTAAATGAAATAAATTGTGGCTAGCAATTCCAATTCGCACAGCTTGCGAATGCTCGGGGCGTAACCCTGCGTCAATAAGTCGGGCGTAACTCGCATCCACATCTGATTTTGTTGGGTATGGCGCGGGGACCCAGCCATGCAATTCGGCTTCGGCTTTTTCCATAGCCAGATTTGCGCCTTTTACGAGGCGTATCTTGATCAATCCGCCTGATTTGAGATGCCGTGCTTTGGCCCATTCAATGAGGTCTGCGAAAACGGCATGCGACTCAGGAAGGTAAGCCTGCAGAACAATTCCCGAGTTCATTTTTTCAAATTCGGGTTCACCCAGTAACTTCTTGAATACATCCACGGTGATTGCTAGGTCACGAAACTCTTCCATATCAAGATTTATAAATGTTCCTGATTCCAATGCCGCGGAATAGAGCAACCGCAATCTTTCAACAACTCTTCCAACGGAACCATCATGATCGATCGTTATTAATTGACTTGCGATTGAAGAGATTTTCACCGAGGCATAGTTCACTTCAGGGCGGCGCACCATTTCAATGACGGAGGCAAGGCGTTGTTGCGCTTCGTGTTCTCCAAGTACAGCTTCTCCAAGAACGTTGATATTCAGCCGGGCTTCGTCGTTATTCCTTTGGGTGATGTGCTTTCCCAATAAAGTTTTCTCTGCTGGCAGAATAATTCCATTTGCTGCACTACGAACTCTTTGATGCACCACTCGCATGACGAGGGTTGGAAATGCATATGACGCAAGGCTTGCAGCCTTGATTCCGTAATAGTCAAAGGCACCTAATCCCGAAATGCTGGCGGTCTTTGCACTTCGGCGAAGTGTTCGTGCAGCTTGTCGCATCGAACTCATTCGCATGACCTCATCGGTCAGTGACATCGTTAGATCAATTGCTGCAGGGTCTTTGAGTAAGCGAGCGAATCTTTTTCTGTTTGCTTCGTCGCGACGACTTCTCTTGTTGTTTGATTCGGTGAGAAGTTGTGCTACTAACTCGATAGAACTATTCGCTAAATGGTCTATGTCTGGCTTTGTAGCGAGGGGGGTAACGGTCACATTCACAATCCTAGATACTTTTTAATCCCGACTAGAGCGCAATGGCCAGCGTTGCCATGATCGCGGTCGTTACGGGGAGCGCTTGCACTAGGCCGTGCAACGTAGCCACGGTGGAATGTGGTCCGAATCTCTTTTGGCTAAAGGCGCCCAAGACGGAGATGATGACGGGGTAGGTCGAAAGAGCTCCGGCGACTCGAGGACCAAGCACGCTGGCAAAACCAGTCAAAGTAAGGATGAGTACAACTGTCACGACTATGCGTGCGGGCAATTCCCACGGCGGAACTGTCGTAGAGCGTGCAGACACTAGGTACTTTGGCCAAAACCGAATCGCAAAAATCCACAAAGCGGCTAGCAAAGGTAGAAGGAGCGAAAGTGGAATATCGACACTCGTCGCTAAGTAGCCAGTTACTAAACAAGCGAGTGTCCCTTCGAGCAGCGCGATCCGCCACGAGCGCATGAGGGCACGTTTGGCATAAACCCAGGAAAAAACGATGAGAGCGATTTGTCCAGTAAGGACTCCATGTGCCGCTCGCGCTGCAAAGGATCCGCCCTCTTGTATGTAGATGATAAAAATAAATGGACCTGTTGTTAATGGGAGTCCAATAAGACGTCCACCTATTCCATCTCCCCATCGACGCTGGATGAAGCTAACGAGGGCGACGAAAAGTGGAGCAAGAAAGAGTTTGAGGAGAAGGAGTGCGCTCACGTTAAGGAGCCGAAATTATTTTTCGGGCCGTAGTGATCTCTTCGATAAAGTCATGGTCAATCTCAACTCCGATGCCAGCTCCTTGAGGAACACGAAGTTGTCCGTCATCCATCACAAAAGGCGTTGTTATATCGCGATGGTAATAACGAGAAGATGCACTGGTGTCTCCTGGAAGAGTGAATCCTGGGAGTGATGCAAGAGCAACATTGGCTGCACGACCAATTCCAGTTTCCAACATTCCACCACACCAGACGGCTATGTCATTTTCAGCACAGAGATCATGGATTCGCACGGACTCGAGGTATCCGCCGACCCGTCCCGGCTTAATATTGATAATTGTTGTCGCCTTGAGTGCGAGGGCATCACGCGCCGCTTGCAGGGAAGTAATGGATTCATCAAGGCAGACTGGCGTGGAAATAACTTCGGCAAGTTCTGCATGTCCCAAAACATCGTGTTCATCCAGAGGTTGTTCGATGAGTAGTAAATCGTATGGATCAAGACCGGCTAGGTGGCTGTAGTCAGAGCGCGAGTACGCCTGATTGGCATCGACTTGTAATGGGATGTTCGGCCATGTTTCACGGATGACACGGACAGGCTCAATATCCCAGCCTGGTTCAATTTTTAGTTTGATGCGGCGATAGCCCTCGGATACATATAAACCAACTTCCTTAACGAGTTCGTCGATTGAATTGGCAATCCCGACGGATACTCCACAGTCAATGAGTTCGCGGGAAGAGCCAAGGTATGAACCAAAGGAAATCCCTTCATCCTTTAATTGAGCGTCAAGAATCGCGCTTTCAATCGCAGCCTTAGCCATTTGGTGACCAAGAAAAGGTTTAAGTATTTCGGCGACTTCCTCTGCGCGCACATCTCCACGTTCAAAAATTGCGGGGAGTAGAAATCGTTCCATAACATCTTGGCAGCCTGAGGTGTATTCGGGAGAGTAGAGCGGTTCTGACATCGCCACACATTCCGACCAACCTTCACCGCCGTCACGTGTCGTCAATTTCAGGAGCAAGAGTTCGCGACTGAGTTGGGTGCCAAACGAAGTACGAAATGGACGCACGAGTGGCAATTGAATTGTTCTTATCTCGACGTTCTTGATCTCCATTTAGCGATCTCCCTTGTGATTACTAACGATGTAGGCGCCATCTTGGGTGAAGCCCGCGATAAACCACCCATTTTCAAGTCGGGGTTGTAGTTCGTTGCGCAACGCTAGACGCCACCTCAGCGCAAGTTCAGGGTTCTTTGATCGAATATCGATGATGTCTTCTGGGATGTAGCACAGAATTTCAGAAGCCTTGTCGTCAACTTCCTGAGTCAAAGGTGTGCCATGAATATTGGCGAGAGCTACTGGCATTCGGTCGCCCGAGAAAAATAATTTCCTATTCAGCGCATCACTTACTCGCTCTGAGTCCAGTTTCCAATAGGCGATGGAGCGATCGGTCGGGTCGCCCACGTTAAGGGCGTCAGGTAGATCGCCATAAAAATCGGGGAAGTAGTCAAAGACTTGGACTCCCAATTTCACCAAGTTTAATTTGGCATTTCGTCGAACAAGCGGATCGAAAGTCCACGTGATGGTGTCGTATCCGTTTTCCATGGCCCATGCTCGCTGATGCCATTTGAGAGCACTGCCAATACTTCTATTCCTGAATTCCTCTTTAACTGCGGCCATATGAGAATGCAAGTGAAAATGTCCATGGGTATCGCGTCCAGGAAAAGCGAAAGCCGCGGCAACGATCTTCTCATCAAGAAAGGCGCCTGAAACATATGTGCCGTTGTGCACAAGAGCTTGTAAAAGATTGGCTGTTATTTGCGTGCCCTCATCACTTGGCCAAACTTCATCAAAAATCTCGCGCGCCAAATTTTGCTCTGCAACGCCAGAAAGGATGCGTATAGAAGGGGCTGACGACATAGCCCCAGCGTAGAACACGAAGCAGATATAGTCTTGCCCTATGAAAGCTATCGAAGTATCTGAGTTCGGTGGACCAGAAGTAATGGTCCTAGTAGATGTTGCTGATCCGATTCCTGCCGTCAATGAGGAGTTAATCACTGTCACAGCGATTGGCATCAACTATGCCGATACCCATCAGGTAGAAAATGGCTACCTCTCACCTCAAAAACTTCCACTTATTCCTGGACTTGAAATCGTTGGTACAACCGCATCGGGACGCCGAGTTCTCGCTTCCGTCTCCAGTGGTGGTTATGCGCAAAAGGCCACAGCGAATCTGGCCAATATGTTTGACGTGCCAGAAGGTGTCAGCGACGCTCAAGCGCTTTGCATGTTGGTACAAGGATCAACTGCATGGCATATTTTGAAAACAGTCGGACATCTTGTACCAGGCGAGACCGTCGTTGTTCACGCCGCCGCTGGCGGAGTTGGAACGATTGCTATCCAATTGGCGAAGATGTGGGGAGCAAAAGTAATTGCTGTGACTTCCTCGAGTGAGAAAGCATCACTCGCTACTTCGTTGGGCGCAGATTTTGTTGTAGATGCAAACGCAGAAGATCTAGCAGGAGCGATTAAAGCAACCAATGGCGGCAAACCGGTTAATCTAATTCTAGAAATGGTAGGCGGAAAAACATTTGATGCGAGCCTTGAAGTGCTTGCTCCATTTGGACGCCTCATCACTTATGGAAACGCATCACGCACGGCTCCAAAAATGCTCGCCCCAGGATCCCTTGTGAGCGGGACAAAGACGATCACAGGCTTTTGGTTGGCTCACTGTTTCGGCAGTAAGGAACTTCTTAACGATGTGATCGCTGAGCTTTTCCAATTAGTGCTTGATGGAAAATTGAAACCGATAATTGGGGCGACGTATCCGCTCTCTCAAGCGCGTGAGGCTCACGAAGCCATGCGCGGTAGGGGCACAACGGGGAAAATCACGCTAGATCCTGCGCTCTAAAAAAGACCTTTTTCGCAAAACGACATCTGAGCCTGTACGCTTCACACGCATTCAGCGCCCCCCTAGCTCAGTCGGTAGAGCGTTTCCATGGTAAGGAAAAGGTCAACGGTTCGATTCCGTTGGGGGGCTCGGCGGGGTAGCTCAGCTTGGTAGAGCAAGCGGCTCATAATCGCTGTGTCGCCGGTTCAAATCCGGCCTCCGCTACTACCAGTTGCGAGCGTAAAAACGCTCGCAATTTCACGACATGCAGGGTGGTCAGGTAGCCTGACGCCCCTAAACGAGTTAAAAGGAGCTAGACCATGGCAAGCAAGAGTGCGGACGTACGTCCAAAGATCACCATGGCCTGCGTGGATTGCAAAGAGCGCAACTACATCACGAAGAAAAACCGCCGTAACGATCCTGATCGTCTTGAGCTCAAGAAGTTTTGCCCACGTTGCAAAGCTTCAACTGTTCACCGCGAAACTCGTTAATGCTCAATCCCGATTCCGTCGGGCGCACTTTTCACGGTGCAAAGCCAGTTTCTGTTACGCAATCTGAAATATCCGCATTCGCTGAAGTAATTGGTGAAAGCGATTTTTCTGTCGCGCCGCCGACTTTTTCTATTCGTCTCACCCTTGAACAATCGCAAGCCATTCTCTCCGATCCAGAAGTCGGTCTAGATTGGTCGAGAGTTGTGCACGGAGATCAAAAATTTGAAATTCATCGACCGATAGTTGCAGGCGATGTGTTTGTAACATCAGCAACAATTGAAAGTCATAAAGTATTAGCGGGCAATGAAATCGTCACAGTTCGCTCTGATCTTCATTCCACCGGCGATCTCGTTTTGTCCTCGTGGTCAACTTTGGTGGTGCGCGCATGAGCGAAGTCGGAGAGGTTCTTGCCGAACGAGTATTTTGGATTGATCGCGAAATGCTCAAGCGCTACGCAGATGCAAGTGGCGATCAAAATCCGATTCATCAAGATGAAGCATTTGCGAAATCAGTAGGTCTTCCTGATGTCATCGCACATGGAATGTTAACGATGGCTCTTGTCGGAAAGTACGTTTCTGATTGGGGAGGCGGATCGCGAACAGTTAAGGAATTCTCAGCGCGTTTCGTAAAGCCCGTAATTGTGCCCTCAGGGGAGAAAGTCGATCTCACAGTATCGGCGACCGTTTCGGAACTGGTTGAAGGTTGCGCACGACTCACAATTAGCGCAACATCAAAGGGTGTGAAGGTGTTGGGCATGGCTAAGGCGTTGGTAGCCTTTTAGACATGGCAGAACTTTCGGATTACACGAGTTTCCATGTAGGTGGTCCAGCTAAAGAGATGGTGAATGCTGGTACGGAAGCGGAAATAATTGCGGCAGTTCAAGATGCTGATGCCCGCGGTATTCCTGTCCTCATTCTTGGCGGTGGAACAAACGTTCTCGTAAGTGATGCGGGATTTGACGGTGTAGTAATTCATGTTTCAAGCGCTCATGTCGAAGCTGAGGTTGATGCCTGCAGCGGAGCGACTCTGACAATCGGTGCCGGACAATCGTGGGATGAATTCGTTGCAATTACGATTTCTAGAGGTTACGCAGGTTTAGAAACACTCAGTGGAATTCCAGGAACAGTGGGATCAGCACCGATTCAAAATATCGGAGCCTATGGTCATGAAGCATCCGAATTCATCACTCGGGTTCGCACTTACGATCGCATTGACAAGCGGATAAAAACATTTGCAAATGAAGAATGTGAATTCGGTTATCGCATTTCTCGCTTTAAAAAAGAACCTGGAAGATACGTAATTCTTGACGTTGGCTTCCAACTTAGGCGAGGCGAAGTTAGCCGTCCGATTATTTACGAAGAATTGGCACAAGCACTAGGTGTGAAGTTGGGGGAGAAGGCATCGATATTTGCTACCCGCGAAGCGACTTTGAAACTTCGAGCAGAAAAGGGAATGTTGATCAACCCCTCGGACCATGACTCGTGGTCGGCTGGATCTTTTTTCACGAATCCAGTTTTAACGCCCGAAGAAGCGACGAAACTTCCAGAGAACGCGCCTCGCTGGTTGCAAGATAACGGCCAAGTAAAAGTCTCTGCCGCTTGGTTGATGGAGAATGCTGGTCTACATAAAGGTCACAAACACGCTGGTGCCCAGATTTCATCGAAACACGTATTGGCGCTGACAAATACTGGTGGCGCCAGTGCTGCTGATATCGCCGGTTTAGCCAAGGAAGCACAAGACAAAGTAATGGAAGTTTTCGGAGTTAAATTAGAACCCGAAGTAAATCTGATCGGCCTATCCCTAGATTAATCAGCACTTTCTTCAATAAGTCTTTTTATCCGTCCAATACCTTCGACGATATCTTCATCGCCGAGTGCATACGAGAAACGCAAATATCCTGAAGGTCCGAATGCTTCACCAGGTACAACCGCGACTTCTACTTCTTCCAAAATAATGTTCGCGAGTTCGGCTGAAGTTGTTGGAACTTTGCCTCTAATCGATTTACCTAAAACGCCTTTAATCGATGGATATACGTAAAAAGCGCCTTGCGGAGTGGGGCAAGTGAAACCTGGAATCTCATTGAGTAATCCCACGATCAATTTACGCCTGCGATTAAATGCTTCACCCATCGCGTGTACCGCGGAGAGGTCTCCTACGAGAGCAGCAATTGCAGCACGCTGGGAAATGTTGGAGACGTTGCTAGATAAATGGGACTGAAGATTCGTTGCGGCTTTAATGACGTCTTTGGGGCCAATCATCCAGCCAACTCGCCAGCCTGTCATCGCGTACGTCTTTGCGACTCCATTGAGAATGATGACGTGATCAGCAAGGGCTGGAACAACAACAGGCAAACTTGGAGCGACTGCACCGTCATAAAGTAGATGCTCGTAGATTTCATCGGAGATGATCCAAATATTATTTTTGAGGGCCCATTCACCAATCGCTTTTACTTGCTCGGTTGAGTAGACCGATCCAGTTGGATTGCTCGGAGAGCAGAAAAGTAAAACTTTAGTTTCGGGCGTTCGGGCAGCTTCGAGTTGTTCTACTGATACTAAATAGTTTTGTGCTTCATCGGCAAAAACTTCCACGGGAATTCCGCCGGCCAATTTCACACACTCGGGGTAAGTAGTCCAATACGGAGCAGGAAGTAGAACTTCGTCACCATCTTCAACAATTGTTGCGAAGGCTTGATAGACCGCTTGCTTGCCACCATTAGTTACAAGAACTTGATCTGCAGTAATTTCATAATTTGAATCGCGCAAAGTCTTTTTCACAATCGCATCGCGCAATTCAGGAAGACCAGATGTTGGCGTGTAGCGGTGATTGGAAGCAACCGATGCTGCTGCGATTGCTGCATCTACGATGTAACTCGGAGTTGGAAAATCGGGCTCGCCCGCACCAAAGCCAATGACGGGCCGTCCCGCAGCTTTGAGAGCCTTAGCCTTTGCATCGACGGCGAGAGTTGCGGATTCAGCGATCGCGGCGATACGTCGCGATATTCGATTCGATGCGGGAGTGGTGCTCATGCTGGCAATTCTGCCGTACTGGTCCTGCTCTCGATTCCCCATTTTTAGGTGAAATAGCCCTCCCTTACGCCCGAGTTAGACCCCGCCCCACTTCAGGCTCTACACTCTGCCCCTGACGTTTATGGTCTCTTTTGCCATGCCGTCTGAAGGGCAGTAGCTCAACTGGCCAGAGTTCCGGTCTCCAAAACCGGCGGTTGGGGGTTCAAGTCCCTCCTGCCCTGCCATATGGAGAAGGCTCGTAAGAGCTGGTTGTACCTAGCGAAAGGAAGGCTCATGATGACGGATGCGGTTGCGTCCCACGAGGAGAAGAAGAAACTTGGACTCTTCTCGCGCATTGGCCTGTTCTATCGCCAGGTTGTTTACGAACTTCGAAAAGTTGTATGGCCAACGCGCAAGCAGTTGTCTACCTACACCGCCGTCGTTCTGGTTTTCGTAACCTTCATCATCGCCGTAGTTTCGATACTCGATCTCGTACTTACCAAGATCGTCTTCTTGGTATTTGGATAAGGAAGAACATGTCTGAAGAAAAAACTGACGCCTTCGAGGCTGCACTTTCTGCTGCAGCGGTTGAAACGGTCGAAGTTGAAGCCACGCTCGAAGTCGAATCAACGCAGGTTGAAACGGCTGAGGTTGAAGCGACTTCAGATATCGAAGGCTCACATATCGAAAGCGATGAAGCTTCTGAGTCAGATGGAGAAGAAGAAGACGAAGACGAAGAGAATGATCCAAACGCAGAATTTCGTCGCGCCCTTCGCACAGCCCTAGGTGATTGGTACGTAGTCCACTCTTATGCGGGTTACGAGAAGAAGGTAAAGGGAAATCTCCAGAACCGTATTCAGTCATTGAACATGGAAGATTTTATTTTCCAGATCGAAGTTCCAGAAGAAGAAGTTCAAGAAATCAAGAACGGCCAGCGCAAGATGGTTAAGCGCAATATCTATCCTGGCTACGTTCTGGTTCGAATGGATCTCACCGATGAATCTTGGTCGGCAGTTCGTAACACTCCTGGAGTCACAGGTTTCGTTGGAAACGCACACCACCCAAGTCCATTGACTTTTGATGAAGTTGAAAAGATTTTGGCCCCACGTCCTTCGAAGAAGTCTGACAAGCCAGAAATTCGAGTTATTGATTTCCAAGTTGGCGAATCAGTCACCGTCATGGACGGCCCATTTGCGACATTGCCTGCATCGATCAGCGAGATCATGCCCGAGCAAGCAAAGCTCAAAGTTTTGGTTTCAATCTTCGGACGCGAAACCCCTGTAGAACTTTCATTCCACCAAGTACAAAAGATTTAATCCGAAGCGAATAGAAAAAGAGAGAAAAAATGGCACCGAAGAAGAAGATCACAGCAATGATCAAGTTGCAGATCCAGGCTGGCGCTGCAACACCTGCGCCTCCAGTTGGACCGGCTCTTGGTCAGCATGGCGTAAACATCATGGAGTTCGTGAAGCAGTACAACGCTGCCACCGAATCACAAAAGGGACAGATCATTCCTGTTGAGATCTCCGTGTATGAGGATCGCTCATTTACATTCGTCACCAAGACACCACCTGCATCACGCCTCATCTTGAAGGCTGCTGGAGTTGAAAAGGGTTCTGCGGTCCCTCACAAGACCAAAGTTGCTTCGATCACTATGGCTCAGGTTCAAGAGATTGCTAAGACCAAGATGGAAGACCTCAATGCCAATGACATTGATGCAGCCAGCTTGATCATCGCAGGTACCGCACGTTCAATGGGTATCACAGTTATCTAGAGTTACTTTTCTTTTTCTCAAATTGGGAAAGAGATGTGGGAGAACCTCGCTGGTTCGTCAACCACAACCTAGGTAGAACGCTTAAGCGGTTCTACACAAAGGAGCGAAATGAAGCGCAGTAAGAAGTA
The DNA here is from genome assembly GCA_026392695.1 of Actinomycetota bacterium. Classification (GTDB taxonomy): domain Bacteria; phylum Actinomycetota; class Actinomycetes; order Nanopelagicales; family Nanopelagicaceae; genus QYPT01. The sequence continues at coordinate 18,832 of JAPLBP010000131.1, forward strand.
CAATGCAGCAGCCGAAAAGATCAAGAAAGATCACCTTTACAGTCCACTTGAGGCCGTGACTTTGGCTCGCGAAACATCACCAACCAAGTACGACGCAACTGTTGAAGTTGCCCTATGCCTTGGCGTAGATCCTAAGAAAGCCGATCAGGCAATTCGTAGCACCGTTAACTTGCCACACGGAACAGGTAAGACTGTTCGAGTCCTTGTATTCGCAGGTGGCGCTCGCGCTGATGAAGCTCGTGCAGCAGGTGCGGACATTGTTGGCGCAGATGAATTGATCGATGAAGTTTCAAAGGGTCGCTTGGATTATGACGCAGTTGTAGCGACACCAGATTTGATGGGAAAGGTCGGTCGACTTGGAAAGGTTCTTGGACCTCGCGGTTTGATGCCTAACCCAAAGACCGGAACCGTAACCACCGATGTGGCTAAGGCTGTTACCGATATCAAAGGCGGAAAGATTGAATTCCGCGTTGATAAGAACGCAAACCTTCACTTCATCATCGGCAAGGTTTCCTTCACCGCCGTTCAACTCGCTGAGCACTATGCAGCAGCACTTGAAGAAGTTCTTCGCGCCAAGCCATCCTCTTCAAAGGGTCGCTTCATCAAGAAAGCAACGATTTCAACCACGATGGGACCTGGCATCCAGGTAGATCCAAACCTCGTGCGCGATAGCAGTACAGCCGAATAAAGGATTTGACCCGAGTTTGACGGGGGTGGGCGGCGACGCCTACCCTTGCTTTCTCACCAAAGACCGCTGGTACGAGATCTAAGAAATTAGTGATCGTTTAAGTGTCAATAGACAACCCGCGTAGGTTCTCACGCTAAACCCGTGCGCTCTTACGCGTATCGGGTTTATTGCATTTTTAGGCGGAATTTGAAACTCGTTCCTCATCAGGGGCGCGAAGTGAAATAGACACAAAACTAAAAAGAAAGGTGAACCGTATGGCTCGCCCAGACAAAGTAACGGCAGTTGCCGCGTTGACGGAAGAATTCCGTTCATCAACAGCGACTGTTTTGACGGAGTATCGCGGACTTTCCGTGACCTCTATGAAGAAGCTTCGCCGTGACCTTGGTTCAACCACCAAGTACGCGGTTGTTAAGAACACCCTTACAAAGATCGCTGCGAAAGAAGCTGGCTTTGATGTTCCTGCGGAACTTCTCACCGGTCCTTCTGCCCTCGCGTTCATTACAGAAATTTACAAGCTCGCTGATCTTGAATCTCGTGAGGTTCTCTTGGCCAAGCTTGCTGGCGCAATGAAGGCAATTCTTGCCAACGCCATTCGCACAGTTGATGCACTTCGCATCCAGCGCGAAGAAAAAGAAGGACCACTTCCAACAGTTGCAGAAGTTGTTGCAGAAGCAGCAGTTGCAGTTGAAGAAGTTGCCCCAGAAGTTGTAGCACCAGTTGTAACCGATGTTGTAACCGAAGAAGTTCCAGCCCCAGTAGAAGAAGAAAAGGAATAAATCATGGCAAAACTCAGCACAGAGGACCTATTGGGTCAGTTCAAGGAAATGACACTTGTCGAGCTTTCAGATTTCGTAAAGTCATTTGAAACAGAATTCGATGTTAAGGCCTCAGCTCCAGTTGCAGTTGCTGCAGCAGGTGCCCCAGCCGAAGCCGAAGCAGCACAAGATGAGTTCACACTCACCCTTGAGTCTGCAGGCGCACAGAAGATCGCTGTTATCAAGGAAGTTCGTAACATCAACTCAAGCCTCGGCTTGAAAGAAGCTAAGGACATCGTTGATGCCGCTCCAGCAGTATTGCTAGAGAAGGTCAGCAAGGATGCAGTTGAGAAGGCAAAGGCAGCTCTCGAAGCAGCCGGAGCAACTGTTTCCGTTAAGTAATTCAGTTCTTTCCCGAACGCCCTCGCCATAACGGTGGGGGCGTTCGGCATTTCCGGCGGTCCTCAAAGCCACTTGACGCACATAATTATGTGGCGCATAATTAATTTCTAAGTTCGTCCGATTGGGTGGACTTATGGAAATTCGGTTTTCACAATCCGCTCGCAAGCATCGGATCGGCAAGGCGAGGGTTCTTTATGTGATTCACACTTGCGAAGCACTGGAGTTTCAGGCGGAAGGTCCAGACCCAGATCGTTGCAAGTGGATAGGTGTCGATGATCGTGGACTCGAACTAGAGGTGGTCGCCGTTAGAACGAAGTCAGAATTGCTGATTATTCATGTGATGCCAACAGCTCTTAGAAAGGGAAGTAAATGAAAAAGGAGAAAATCGAGTACACACTTGGCAAAGATGTGAATCTCGATAGGGAAATCGTTCTCGATGCTCAAGGGCGCAGAATTACTGAAGCGCGAGCTCGTCAAATTGCTCGGCGAACTCTTCAACAGTCTGCTGGAAGACCTTCGTTGACGAGTGCAGGAGTTCGTTCCCCTGAAGTAAAGGCGCGAGTGCCAATGAAATTGAAGAAATCACTTCAGCGGGAGGCGAAGCGACGAGGTCAGACATCTTCGGAATTGGTTCGTCAAGCCATCGAAGAGTTCCTTAGGAGCGCCTGAAAGAATTTCTGGCTTTTCTATTCCTTCTTTACTTCTTTTCGAGCTGCGGGGAGAGCGATCGTTGCAAGAAGGCCAAGAAGAATGACCGCTGCTGCTAACAACGTAGTTAGTCGCGCTGCAGAGACCATCGCATTTTGAGCAACGACTTTTGCCGCAAGACCATTAGGTAATTGTGCGAGTTGAGGAATTGCGGCACCGGCAGAACCTTTAACAATGGCAGTAATGCTTTTCTGAGCGGCAAGATCGAGATTAGCCACTGACCTTAAACCACTCGAAGTCTTTGCACCCAAGGATGTGACAAGAAGTGTGCCAAGTAGTGCAATTCCTAGCGCCGAGCCGAGTTGTCTAAAGGTGCTTTGAAGTCCAGATGCCTGTCCGCTTTGACCTACGGGAACTTCGGCCAGAATGACGCTTGTAAGTTGCGCAGTAGCAAGTCCCACGCCCGCCCCATAGAGAAACAGCCAAGCAGCCAGTACCCAGGCACTTGCAGTGATGCTAATGCTGAAGCCCAAGCCGAGAATGGCAATTACTTCAAGAAGAAGGCCAATACGCACAACACTTCTTCCGCCAAATCTCTGAGTCAGCTGTGGCGTTCCGCCAGAGATGAGGAAGGTTCCGATTGCGAGAGCAAGTATCAGGAATCCCGTACCTAGGGCGGAGTATCCGAGTGCGCCTTGTACGAAGAGGGGAATTGCAAAGAGCATTCCGAATTCTCCAAGTGCGAC
>JAPLBP010000030.1 GCA_026392695.1 Actinomycetota bacterium
CTGTGCCTGCTACCTCATCAGCCGCCACTCCAGCACGCGCCGCGGTCGCCAATCCCTACCACCTGGTGACACCAGGGAAGTTGATTGTCGGCATGACGCTGCAGTTCAAGCCACAGATGTATCTGGATGCCAACAACAAGCCAGCAGGTTATGACGTTGAACTCGTTACGCTTCTAGCCAAGCAGCTCAAGCTTCAACTCGTCATTAAGAACATGGACTTCGCAGGATTGATTCCGGGACTTGTCTCTAAGCAATTCGACCTCGTCTCAGTTGGTCTAACCAACACTCCCGTCCGTGCAAAGTCGATCACCTTCACGCGCGAGTACATGCCATATGCGACTGTTCTCGTGGCAAAAAAGGGTTCAACAATTCCTGCCACAATTGATGCGTGGAATGTTGCGGGCAAGAAGATCACCGCACTCCAAGGCTCTACCGCAGCCAAATTGGTAACGTCAATCCTGGCCAGCTCGCCGACGTCGCACTTCCTAAGTTAATCGACGTGGGTTACGGCTCATGGGCGGTCCAATTGGGAAATACCGCGTGGAAGAACCGACTTAACACGTGGCTCTGCTCACAACAAGGCAATGGAACCCTCGCGAAGATTCACTTGAAGACGATGGGTTACAAGCTCCCAGCACTTCCAGCTACTTGCACTAAGTAGTCAGTCAGCGCTGTATTTAGGCTGAAGATAGGTTAGAAGGTATGGCGGGCAGGGGAAGGAATTTCCACTGCCCGCCGTATCATTTAGTTCCAACCCCGTTCTATGGGAATCGAAAGTAGGCTGCAGATGGTTAGCACTGACGTGAATGATGAGATGAATTTTGATCTGGTCATTGTTGGTGGAGGTCCAGCTGGACTGGTCGCCGCGGCCGAGGCGATCAATCATCAGCTCACTGTGGCTTTGATTGATGAGAGAGTTACATTTGGTGGTCAGATTTACAAGCAAATGGGAATCGGATTTTCCCTTAAGAATGAATCCCAACTGACGGCGGAGCAACTACGTGGAAGAGCGCTCATTCGGGCGATCGAGAATCCTTTGATCACGCAGTTCCTTTCTACGACTGTGCTTTCCATTGACGGCACAACAATGATGATCGTCACTGCTGGTTCACGAGCAAAAAAAATCCACGGAACTCGACTGCTTATTGCCCCCGGCGCTTACGACCGACCGGTTGCATTCCCGGGGTGGACGTTGCCAGGTGTTATTACGGCAGGCGGCGCACAAACGCTAGTGAAGACGCAGCGGGTAAGCCCTGGAAGCCGAATTCTTTTTGCGGGGAGCGGACCATTGGCGCTCGCCTTTCCGGCGCAAATGAAGAGTTACGGTGCCAATGTCGTCTTGGCGTTGGAGGCTGGAAGATCTCCTGGGATATCGGACCTCTTCCACTTATTGAGGGCGGTACCCGGCAACGTTCACCTCCTTCGAGATGCCTCGAAATATCGTTGGACACTTCTTAAGCACCGTGTCCCGATGCGCTATCGACGGTTGATTGTTGAAGTCGGAGGAAATGGACGTGTTGAGTACGCCATCCATGTAAAAGTCGATCGCAATTGGAGAAGGATTCCCGGTACCGAAGAGAGAATCGAAGTTGACACAGTTTGCGTTGGTTACGGATTTTTCCCTTCTACAGAATTGTTGAGACTTGCTGGGTGCGATTTTTCCTACCAAGAAGATCTCGGCGGTTTCACTGTAAAAGTTAACGATTGGGGTCAAACTTCGGTTGAAGGTATTTTTGCAGCGGGAGATGGCGCTGGCGTTGAAGGCGTTTACGTAGCCACCGCACGAGCGAGACTCGCTTCGATAAAGATTGCCGAGGAGTTGGGTCGGATCACCGCGAATCAGGCACAAACTTCGGCCGAGAGCAGTTTCAAGATAATCCGTGCCAAAAAACGATTTCAAGGGTTTTTGTTCAGGATGTATTCAATTGGAACCGGAATATACGAACTTGCCGATGAAAAGACCACCATATGTCGCTGTGAAAATGTCAATCGAGCCAGCATAGACGAGGCCATCGAAACGACATCCGATACTTCGGTTGTAAAGGCTTTCACCCGCGCAGGAATGGGATTGTGTCAAGGCAGGAACTGTCAACGCCAAGTCGCTGCTCTCATTTCTCAGCGACACACTATTGATATAGCAGAGGTTCCTCTTGGGACTCCTCGTTTTCCAGCCAAGCCAGTGGCACTTGGAGCAGTTGCGGACGATGAAGTTAAAAACGAAAAGTATTTTCTTGATGCATAGTGAAATTGCAACCTTTAGCCCACCTACATTAATCGCCCAATCAGATCTTGAAGGACTTCTGCCCAAAGAGGTAGACGTGCTTATTGTTGGGGGCGGATTACTAGGTTCAGCATTGGCTTACTACTTATCCGTGCGCGGGACCGAGGTTCTTTTGGTGGAAAGAGGAGAACTGAATAGAGAAGCTTCTTGAACAAATGCTGGAAGCTTTCATTTTCAGATCGCGCTACATCAATTGACAGCCAGTTCCTCACCCGA
>JAPLBP010000147.1 GCA_026392695.1 Actinomycetota bacterium
AACCAGGTCACCGGCACACCCATGCCAAAGAGCGCGCGCGACCTTCCATCTGGATCAACCAGACTCGGCCATGTCATTCCATGTTCAATGACAAAATTTGAACCATCCGATGAATTACCTTCTTCAACATCTACTCCAAGGATCTGCAATCTATTCTGTGCCTTCGAATAGAAACTGCGAATGATAGGAATCTCATCTCGACAGGGTGCGCACCAAGATCCCCACACATTCACAATCAAAGGTCCGCGCAGAGTCGAAAAATGCACAACAGATTTGCCGTCCATACAAGGAAGAGCAACTCCGCCCTCATTTCCAACTGCAGAAATTAGTGAGCAACTAACTACCGCGCCTAAGACCGGGACACGATCACTCTGCTTGGCACATGACGTCATGCCCAAGGTGATAACTAATAAGAGGGCCAACGAGTATTTTCTCATCGAAAATCCGCGTCCACTTTTACGAGCGCTTTCGCCTTCATAACATCCATCTCACCGATTCCAACCGAGGGACAAAGGGCGGCGAGGGTGCAGACGCCACACGCTGGTCTGCGAGAGTGACAGACGCGTCGACCGTGCCAGATCATCCTTTGAGACAAATTTGTCCATTCCTTCTGGGGTATCAGCGCGCCAACTTCGTGTTCCACTTTCACCGGATCCATGGAACTAGTCCTTTCACCGGATCCATGGAACTAGTCCAGCCAAAAAGACGACTCAGGCGACCAAAGTGCGTGTCAACGGTTATGCCAGGTGTATCGAAGGCGTGCCCAAGCACAACATTCGCCGTTTTTCTACCAACTCCAGGAAGGGTCACCAACTCCTCCAAATTCTGAGGAACCGCGCCATTAAATTCAGAGACCAATTTTTTGCTCAAACCTTGGATGTGGCGGGCTTTGGCTCGAAAGAAGCCCGTCGAATGAATGATTTCTTCCAGCTCCCGCAAATCTGAGTTAGCAAAGTCTGAGGCGCTTGTATACCGACGAAAAAGTTTTGGAGTCACCATATTAACCCGGCGATCGGTGCATTGGGCCGAAAGTACGGTAGCAATAAGCAGTTGCAACGGATTCTCGAAATCTAACTCGCACCTAACCTCAGGATACGTCTTGGTCAGAATACGATAAATCGCGCGTGCGGCTTTTATCTTCTCGGAGTCGGCTGCCACACGGGAGAGATTACGCGTCATTTGGCGCGGGAAGCGCTCGCGAGGTGAAATAAGTCTCAATTTGATAGTAAAGTGCGCCCGTGCCATTTGATGAAGCGATAGTTCGTAAAGCTCCCCTGTTCACTGCGCTAGACGACGCCGCAGCGGCTTCCTTACGCTCCTCCATGGAGATCGTGAAACTTTCTAAGGGCTCCACGCTCTTTTCCGAAGGCGACGAGGGCGAGCACCTCTACGTGATTGCCGAAGGTAAATTAAAACTTGGAACTTCAAGTGGCGATGGTCGAGAGAATCTTCTCTCAGTCCTCGGACCGGGCGAGATGTTCGGAGAGCTATCGCTTTTCGATCCAGGACCACGGACATCGACGGCCACGGCCATTACTGACGTGCGCCTGTTGAGTTTGGGCCACGACAAGGTAATTCCGTGGGTTACCCAGCACCCACAAGTAGCCCTTGATTTACTTGCCCGCCTTGCTCAACGCCTTCGTCGTACCAATGAAGTCGTTGGCGATTTAGTTTTCTCTGACGTCCCAGGTCGCGTTGCAAAAGCGCTCATTGATTTGGGAGAGCGCTTCGGCAAAGAGACCGACGAGGGACTTTATGTCCACCACGATCTGACTCAAGAAGAGTTAGCCCAATTGGTCGGCGCATCTCGAGAAACCGTTAACAAGGCTCTCGCCGATTTTGCTGGTCGAAATTGGATTCGTTTAGATGGTCGTGCCGTTCTCATTATTGACATGGAACGTTTAACTAAGCGCGGCAATAACTAAGCGCTTACTTCTTTAACGCGTACTTCCTAAGAACGCAGTTCTACCGTCAGTTCAATCTCCACTGGAGAATCAAGTGGCAACTCCGCGATTCCTACCGCTGATCGCGCATGCTTTCCTGCATCCCCCCAAATGTGAAGGAAGAGTTCGCTCACTCCATTTACCACAGCCGGTTGGTTGATAAATCCAGGAATACCGTTTACATATCCGACAACGCGAACTATTTTCACAATGTCATCAACATTTGCAACGGTCTCAACCGCGCCAAGACAATTCAATGCGCAGATCTGGGCCAGCGCCTTGGCTTGCTCGACACTGACGGCCCCGCCAACTTTTCCCGTCAACGAAATTTTCCCATCAACAAGTGGAAGTTGCCCCGCTGTGAAAACAAGATTTCCTGTACGGACCGCGGGAACATAGGCCGCGATCGGTTTGGCGGCTATAGGAATTTCAAGTCCAAGTTCGGCAAGTTTAGCTCTAACAAAACTCATTTGATTTCTCGCTTCATATAGGCAACAAGCTGATCCCCACCACCAGGAGCAGGGACGACTTGAACCAGCTCCCAACCATCTGATCCCCAATTATCAAGAATCTGTTTCGTTGCGTGCGTAAGTAATGGGACCGTCACATATTCGAATTTCATTGCTCTCCCTTAGTGTTTCAAAAAATTATTGCGCTAATGCTGCTTTTACTGCGGCGGAAACGACTCCTCCATCTGCCTTACCTGCAATCTTAGGTGATAGGACTTTCATGACTAACCCCATTCCTGCTGGGCCAGTCGCCCCAGTCTCCGCGATCGCGACATCGATCAACTGCTTCAATTCCTCTTCACTTAGCTGCTGAGGAAGGTACTTCGCAATTACTTCACCTTCCGCTCGCTCGCGTAAAGCTTGCTCTGGCCGTTCTCCAAGCTCGAAAGCCTCCGCTGCTTCTCTTCGCTTCTTTGCTTCACGAGACAGAACCGTAATCACTTCGGCCTCTGAAAGTTCACGGGCACTTTTTCCCGAGACCTCTTCGTTTGTAATTGCAGTGAGCACCATTCGGATTGTGCCAGACGATAATTCATCCCGCGAGCGAATCGCATCAGTCAAGTCGCTCCTAAGTTTCTCTTTTATACCCATAGGCTTATCTTCTCACGGGTACAAGGGATGGAAATGCGATGGGCTATGTAATTCGAACGGCAGAAATACCAATTCTGCCTAAGGGGCAACGTCCCATTCGCGTTTTGCATTTTTCTGACCTTCACCTCACCCCAAACCGTAAACGTGAGGTAAAAGAAATCAAAAGTTTCGCCAATCTTCAACCAGACATGGTTATTAGCACCGGTGATTTCCTAGGAGATATGCAAGCCATTCCTACCGTTCTCGCCGCGGTCGATGAATTACTCGATCTTCCTGGCGTATTTGTATTTGGGTCCAATGACTATTACGCACCCAAACCTAAGAATCCTTTTTCCTATCTTTTTCCAGACGATGGCAAGAGAAAGCTTGGCGAAGAACTCCCCTTTCATGATCTCTCCCTTGGACTTACGCGACGAGGTTGGATAAATCTCAACCATATTAAGACCCGTATAAGAGTGAAAGATACGGAGATCGAGGTGCGAGGTACCGACGATGCCCACCTAGCGCGAGATGACTATTCACTCGTAGCAGGCGCTGCGGATGCCACAACGGATATCTCTTTAGGAGTTACTCATGCGCCCTACCGACGACTTCTCGAGTCGATGCAAATAGATGGCGTGGACGCAATTTTCGCTGGACATACCCATGGTGGCCAAGTGCGACTTCCCTGGATAGGTGGAAGTAGAGCACTCACTACAAATTGCGATCTGCCGACATGGAGAGCAAGAGGACTGACTCGCTTTGGTCATGAACCATGGCTGCACGTATCGGCTGGCATGGGTACAAGTCCTTTTGCACGCATTCGAGTAGCGAGCCCACCTGAGGTATCACTAGTAACACTTACGTCGGGGTGACTGGATTTGAACCTGCGACCTCGTCGTCCCGAACGACGCGCGCTACCAAGCTGCGCCACACCCCGTGGAATTCAATCTTAAAACTATTTACTGTTTCTTAACAGAAAACGTCCAAAATGGTTCGACATTGGAAAAAACAAGAGTGGATAAATCAAAGCCAGATTTAGAGATAAATTCCGAAATCTCATCTCTTGTAAATCTCTGTTCCAGCGAGGTGCCAAAGCGATCGTAAGCGTCATTTCTCATCACATAAAAAGTCATATCTCGATAATGATGAAGTGGAATATTTCGTGAAGACTTTCCTAGCGCTTCTACAAACTTAGACAATCTTGCAAGAGGGTAATAAGTGATTGCGGCGATCACTTCACATACAAATCGGCGAAGTCGGTACGGCATCTTCGATATTGAAGTGCGAAGAGTGTTTGAAATTCTCCACAACAATCTATAGGCAACTGGTTTGTTCTCCATTGCATAGTACAAATAGCAAAGAAAATAGCCTCCTGGCTTTGTTTTCTTGCATATGGCTCTAATTCCTTCGAGAGTATCGGGGATGTGGTGAAGTACCCCAAGGGAAACTGACAGATCCAACGATGCATCAGGAATGTCATTTTCGGACACCGTTTGATTAAGAAGATGTACTTTCTTCTCGTCCAAAAATCGCTCTTTCAACACAGCGAAGGATTCACTGCCCGGTTCAACCAGCCACAATTGACTTGACATATTCAGGAAAAAATGTGCCCACCTTCCACTTCCTGCTCCAAAGTCGCCAATAGCCAAGTCTGTCCGGCCGCGAACATCTTGTGGAAGTGGAGTTAGGTAAGCATCAAATTGTTCTTGGATCTCACTGAGTCTTTCCTCATCAAGATAATTAAATTTCTTCCACTCCCCGCCAAAATGAGAAATTACCTTGTCGTCACGATTTTCGTTTTGGCTCATCGTCGCTACTTTGTAAATTCGACAGCTAGAAGTTCGGCGATCTGAGCTGTGTTTAGCGCAGCACCTTTACGTAAATTGTCACCGCAGACAAATAGATCAAGTGCCATCGGATTATCAATACTCTTGCGAACTCGTCCAACCCATGTTGGATCCGTACCGACAACATCGGCAGGAGTCGGGAATTGATAATTCTCGGGATCATCAACTAACTTCACTCCCGCGGCATTAGCCAAAATATCTTGAGCGGCCTTGCGCGAAGGCTCTTTTCCAAAGACTGCATGAACCGTCAAAGAGTGAGTCGTTATTACTGGTACGCGTACGCAGGTCGCCGCAACTTTGAGATTCGGCAAACCAAGAATTTTACGAGATTCGTTGCGTACTTTGAGCTCTTCAGATGAGTAACCATCCTCCTTTAACGATCCCGCCCATGGAACAACGTTGAGAGCAAGCGGGGCAGGGAATGGACCAAAATCCTTTATCTTTGAGCGAACATCTCCGGCGATCGTGCCGGCATCAGTACCAGCAACCGCATTCATTTGTTCACGCAAAATATCGATTCCAGCCTGTCCGGCGCCCGAGGCTGCTTGATAGGAGGAAACAACTAGCTCCTGTAACTCAAACTCATGATGCAGCGCCCCAAGTGCCACGATCATTGAAAGAGTTGTGCAATTGGGGTTAGAAATAATTCCACGCGGCCGCTTTTGAGCATCGAGTGGATTGACTTCAGGTACAACAAGCGGAACATCAACATCCATTCGAAACGCGCCTGAATTATCAACGACTACGGATCCACGAGAAGCGGCGATGGGAGCCCACTCCGCGGAGATTTCATCAGGAACGTCAAACATCGCTACATCAATTCCATCAAATGCCTCAGGGGACAAGGCGACGACCGTCAATTCCTCGCCTCGGCAAACCAATTTCTTTCCGGCACTTCGTGCTGAAGCGATTAGTCGAATCTCTCCCCAAACATCAGTGCGAGTCGAAAGAATTTCGAGCATGACGGTTCCGACAGCCCCCGTGGCGCCGACAACGGCTAGAGAAGGCTTCCTCGTCATCGACCAGATCCTCCGTAGACGACAGCCTCTGAGTCGCTGTCCATTTCAAAAGCAGTATGCGCTGCACGAACGCCTCGCTCAATATCAGTTGCACGACAAATAATTGAAATTCTAATTTCAGAAGTCGAGATCATTTCGATGTTGACGCCGGCTTCTGACATCGCCGCGAAGAATGTCGCAGTGACTCCGGGATGCGATCTCATGCCAGCCCCGACTAATGACAACTTGCCAATTTGATCATCATATTGAATGGAAGAAAATCCAACTTCGCCCTGAATGCGTTGCAAAACAGCAGTCGCGTTAGCACCTTCACTCTTTGGCAATGTGAAAGAAATATCTGTTAGCCCTGTGGCAGCCGCAGAGACATTCTGCACAATCATGTCAATATTGATATCGGCATCTGCGACGGCTTGAAAGATCCTCGCTGCAACGCCCGTGTGATCCGGCACGCCAACAATGGTGATCTTTGCTTCGCTCTTGTCGTGCGCTATGCCAGAGATGATTGCTTGTTCCATTGCGTCTCCTTCAGGGTGATTCTTAACCACCCATGTTCCTTCGTTGGTTGAAAATGATGAACGTACATGAATCGGCATTTCGTAACGGCGTGCATATTCAACACAACGTAGGTGAAGAACTTTTGCCCCACTTGCAGCTAATTCCAACATCTCTTCGTATGTGACTGATTTCAATTTCGTTGCTTGAGGTACGACTCGTGGATCGGCGCTAAAAACTCCATCGACATCAGTATAAATTTCGCATACATCCGCATCCAGTGCGGCGGCGAGCGCGACTGCTGTTGTGTCAGATCCACCTCGACCTAGCGTCGTAATATCTTTTGTGTCTTGGCTAATTCCTTGGAATCCAGCAACAATTGCAATCGCTCCGGCTTTCAGCGCTTCTTGAATTCGACCAGGGGTTACATCAATAATGCGAGCGCGCCCGTGTACTGAATCGGTAATGACGCCCGCTTGACTTCCCGTAAACGATCTCCCTTCGTGTCCCAAATTAGAAATGGCCATGGCGAGAAGTGCCATCGAAATACGTTCACCAGCAGTTAAAAGCATGTCGAGCTCACGCCCGGCCGGAATTGGAGTTACTTGATTCGCTAAATCGATAAGTTCATCAGTCGTATCGCCCATCGCACTGACAACCACAACTACCTGGTTGCCGGCCCGCTTTGTCGCCACAATCCGCGCGGCCACGCGCTTCATCCCGTCGGCATCGGCCACGGATGACCCACCAAATTTTTGAACAATGAGACCCATGCCCTAAGTGTGAACTAATTTTACTTCTGGGGGAAACTAATCTCAATTAATGAGACATTCAACGTCTCACATTTCAAGACTTCCTACTCGACGCGGCGGCGTCCCTCGAATGCTCGCCCCAGGGTGACCTCATCGGCGTATTCCAAATCTCCGCCCACGGGCAGGCCGCTGGCCAATCTCGAAACTTTCAAACCTAAAGGTTTAAGCGCTCGCGCCAAATAAGTCGCCGTAGCCTCGCCTTCGAGGTTGGGGTCCGTTGCGAGAATAACTTCTGTCACCGAACTATCTGCCAATCGCACCATTAATTCGCGAATCCTGAGTTGATCAGGTCCAATTCCATCGATTGGGCTTATCGCCCCACCAAGCACATGGTATTTACCGCGAAATTCACGGGTACGTTCGATCGCAATGACATCTTTACTCTCCTCAACAACGCAGATAGCGGTGTTGTCTCGACGGGGATCTCTACAAATCCGACATTGTTCCTCTTCGGAAACATTGCCACACTCCGTGCAAAATCGAACTTTCTCTTTAACCGTCCTAATCGCATCCACGAGTGCCGCAGCGGTCTCGGACTCGGACTGCAAAATATGAAATGCAATTCTCTGGGCGCTTTTAGGACCAATTCCGGGTAGCCGACCTAGAGCATCAATCAAATCCTGAATCGCTCCTTCGTACATGCCGCTCATGTTCGTGGCGTTTCACTAATTATTTGCGCGCCAAGTTCGCGAGCAAGCAACGCATGACCACTAAGTTGGTCGGCGTCGTTGGGAGATTCATCGACTCGGACTGCTCTCGCCTGCGGAGTGTTGGGATTGATCGATGGATCAACGACAACTTCAATCTTCCTGTCGACTCCAACAACATCAATAAATGCCTGGCGTAGAATCTCATCGCTAGCAGATCGGATAAAGGAATCACGCGCACCCGAATTCACAATCGCAATCGTGATTGCCTTGTCATCAAGGCCAAGGATTTGCGCGCTTGTGCTCAACAGCGACCACGTTAATCGCCGGCGCTTCTTCACATCTTCAATAACGTCGGGCCACAATCGTCGCAAGGCCGCAACATCAATCGCCCCAGTCGGCTTTGCGACAGGAGCACTCTCAGCCTTCGCTACTTCAGCCTTAACTTCAATTTCTGCCTGTACATCAACTTTGGCCGTTACCACTTGCGTCGCAGGCTCGACATGAACTTTCGGCGCGCTATTGCTCATCGGCGCCAAATTCTCTGCTCGTTCTAAACGCTCAACTCGAGCAAGTAAACCTCGTTCGGAATCATCACCCGAAGGCAAAAGCATTCGTCCACAAATAAGTTCAAGCATCAATCGAGGTGCAGTTGCGCCCCGCATTTGAGTCAAACCTTCAGCCGCAATATCTGCCGAACGTGAAAGCCCCGCACTACCAATACGTTGCGCTTGAGTGCGCATTCTTTCCAATTGATCATCTGAAACCTCACGCAAGATAGCTGCAGCCCCGCCATCGTCTAGAGCATCGATAATCATTAAATCTCGCAGTCTTTCAAGCAGGTCGCTCGCAAATCGACGTGGGTCATGACCTGACTCAATCACGCGATCAACACTTTTAAAAAGAGTCGCACCGTCGCGAGCAGCTAAAGCATCAATTGCGTCGTCAAGAAGCGCGCTATCCGTAAACCCAAGAAGCTGTACCGCAATGTCATAACTCACGCCTTCTTTGCCGGCCCCAGCAAGAAGTTGACCAAGGATAGAAAGCGCGTCGCGAACCGAACCTCCTGAAGCGCGAACTACTAAGGGAATAACACCCTTAGCAACCTTTACTCCTTCAGAATTACACACCTTCTCCAGGTGCGCCGAGAGAATTCCTGGGGGCACAAGTCGAAATGGGTAGTGATGCGTTCGAGAACGG
>JAPLBP010000103.1 GCA_026392695.1 Actinomycetota bacterium
TCCATTTATCAGGGCGACGCTACCGTATTTCCATTCCATTAGGGGAGGGGCTTTTATCTGGGCTGATACTCGGAGGATTGCGTAGGCTATCCACGTGGAGTTTTCCGAGGCCGAGGTAATCGCTGAATTAGCCAAAATATTCGCCCGTCCCGATTCTCGGGTCGTGGTCGGAATTGGTGACGATGCCGCGGTCGTGACGACAACTCATCGAACAGTCGTAACGACCGATATGGCGGTAGAGGGAGTCCACTTCCGTCACGAGTGGTCGAACGCTTTCGAGATCGGTCGCAAGATTACCGCTGCGAATCTGGCGGACATTTATGCAATGGGCGCAACGCCTGATCACCTTGTGGTTGCTGTTTCTTTAAAAGGAAATGAAAGTTTGGAATGGATTAAAGAGCTAGCAATTGGTATCGATCAGGAAGCCAGAAAGTGCAAGGTCACCGTAGTGGGCGGCGATGTTGTGCAGGGCCCCGTAGTATCCATCGCTATCACGGCATTTGGCAGAGTCGGAACCCCCATCCTTAAATCCGGGGCGATAGTTGGAGATGACATCGTTATTACGAATTTGCCAGGATGGTCGGGTGCGGGATGGCATCTTCTTCGCGAAAAAATAGATCTAGAAAATCTTCGCAATAGCGCGAGTGCACAGCGAGCCCTTTCTCAATTTCGCGCACCGATCGTTGCCTATGAAGATGTGCCGTTCATGCGCTTTGCCCATTCGCTCACTGACGTAAGCGATGGTCTCCTAATTCAAGGGGAGCAAATTGCCCGCGCCTCGAAAGTTCGTCTTGCTTTAAGTAAATCTCTCATCTCGGCGCATCCAGATTTTAGCAAATTGCCCGCGCCTCAAAAGTTCGTCTTGCTTTGAGTAAATCTCTCATCTCGGCGCATCCAGATTTTGCCGACCTGTCCGCGCTCGCTGATGAAATCGGCGCCTACGTATGGGATTGGATTGGTGCTGGCGGAGAAGATCATGTTTTTCTAGCCACTGGAAAAGGATTGCCCGGCTTTCTCATTGGCCAGATAGAAGCAGGTGAAGGCGCGCAGATAGAGGGGTTAGAAAAAGAGCCCCAAGGTTTTCTGCATTTTTAGCGAGGGAAAAGCAAGAGAATTTAGCGAGTGACCTTGCCGGCTTTAAGGCATGAGGTGCAGACGTTCTGACGCTTGGTTGCTCCACCGACGAGGGTGCGTACTCGCTGGATATTTGGATTCCAGCGACGACGGGTCTTTACCTGGGAGTGAGAGACGTTATTGCCAAAGCTGGGGCCTTTGCCACAGATATCGCATGTTGCAGCCATCATTACTCCTCATAAGCCATGGGTTTGTCTAAAAACCAGTTCGTGAACGGCGCTAAGGGTAGCGTTTCGCGGGCAAAGTCGCGAATTGAGCGTAAAAGGGGGTTAGCCCTCATTTTCCTAAGCGTGACTATAAGTCTAGTGAGGCTTCCCACAAGCGAATTTGAGGGTTCATGAGTCGCACGCTCAGCACAATATGAGCGTGGACAGCGCTCAAGCTGGCTCATAATTAGGAGAGATGAATGCACGCCCTTGATTTAGCCAGGTGGCAATTTGCCATCACAACGGTTTACCACTTCCTCTTTGTACCTATCACGATCGGTATGGGTTTTCTTGTAGCTGGGCTGCAGACGGCCTGGTATCGCACGGATAACCTCAAATATTTGAGGGCCACCAAGTTTTTCGGTCGCCTTTTTCTAATCAACTTCGCGATTGGCGTCGTCACAGGAATAGTTCAGGAATTTCAGTTTGGCATGAACTGGTCTTCGTATAGCCGCTTTGTGGGAGACATCTTTGGAGCGCTTCCATCTGGGCTGCCGCGACCGGAACCCTTCTATCTGCATATTTCATTTTGGCCGCAAACTCATGGATGCAACATCCAGTCGGCTACATCATGAATCAAACCAAGGGACGAGCTGAACTCACCAACATCATTACGGTGTTGACTCAAAAAACGGCTTTGGTAACTTTCTTCCATACAATTCCGTCAGCCGCTTTTTCAGGTGCTGCATTCATTGCGGGCATTTCCGCATGGCTGATCATTAAGAAGAAAGATCTTGATGTATCACGTACGACATTGAAGTTGGGCTTGATCACAATGGTTATCAGTTTTGTTTTCGTTGGCATTTCCGGAGATCTCTCATCTCGCGTGATGACAACACAACAACCTATGAAGATGGCTGCTGCCGAAGCGTTGTATAGCACGACCGAATCTGCGCCATTCTCGCTCTTGACGATAGGAAGTCTTGACGGATCGCGTTCTGTTTTCCAAATCGACTTACCTTCAGTTCTTTCCTTTCTATCGACTGGAAATTTCAAGGGAGTCGTTGAAGGCGTAAATGATCTGCAAACAAAATATGAGAAGCAGTACGGACCTGGCGATTACAAGCCGAACATTCCACTTGCCTATTGGTCCTTCAGACTGATGATGGGATTTGGATTTATTGGGGTCTTCTTTGCTCTTCTTGCACTTTGGCAAATGCGCAAAGGCGGAACTCCTCATGGGCGCTGGTTTGCACCAGCAATGATTTCCCTTCCATTCCTTCCATTATTGGCTATCTCGTTCGGATGGATCTTTACCGAGACCGCTCGCCAACCGTGGGCTGTATTTGGATTGATAAAGACTGCTGATGGTGTGAGCCAAGTTGTTTCAGCTGGTGCTGTTCTCTTCACGATGATCGCATTCACCGTTCTTTACGGAGTGCTTGCAATTATTGAAGTTGGACTGATCTTAAGGACAGTTCAAATGGGTCCACGACCTGAGGTTGATACCCAAGTCGAAAAGATCGGCGGCTCCGATGACCGCCCATTAGCGATGTCGTATTAGGAGAGGAGAAAAGAAATGTCATTTCAAACAGTCTGGTTTCTTCTTATAGGCGTTCTCTGGGTTGGATATTTCATCCTAGAAGGATTCGACTTTGGTGTCGGAATGTTGCTTCCCTTTGTTTCTCGCAATGAGGCAGATCGTCGCGCAGTTCTTACAACTCTCGGCCCAGTGTGGGACGGCAATGAAGTCTGGTTACTTGTAGCAGGTGGTGCGACCTTTGCCGCCTTCCCCGAGTGGTACGCCACTCTCTTTAGTGGTTTCTATCTGCCACTCTTCCTCATCTTGGTCGGGTTAATCGTCCGAGGTGTGGCATTTGAATACCGAAGCAAATATGGCAAGGCTCAATGGCGTCAACGATGGGATATAGCGATCGTCGTGAGCAGTGCGCTTCCTTCACTTCTGTGGGGAGTCGCATTCGCCAATATCGTCCGAGGTGTTCCTCTAGAGAAGGCAAGTTCAGGATCTATCGAGTATGTCGGTGGATTCTTCAACTTGCTCAATCCCTACGCTCTCCTAGGCGGCGTTGTCACTCTCACCGTTTTTCTCGCTCATGGTGCACACTTCCTTGCACTTAAAACTGCAGGAGATATTCGGGTTCGCGCACATGATCTTGCGATTAAGTTGGGATTGGTTGCTGCAGTTGCTGCAGTTGCCTTCCTCCTGTGGAGCAATTTGATGTTGCCATCTATCAACGCGAAGTTCGCAACCCTTTCGATCCTCACCGCCCTCTTCTGGGTGGCAGGATTGGCGGCAAACTTCGTCAGACGCGAAGGTTATGCATTTCTCTTCTCATCCATCGCGATCGCTACCTTCGTGAGTGGGCTCTTTACCGCCCTCTATCCAAAGGTGATGCCAAGTTCTTTGGGATCACAATTCGATCTCACGATTACAAATGCATCGAGTACGGAATACACCCTCAAGGTGATGACCATCGTGGCTGTCGTAATGACACCTCTGGTCCTCGTCTATCAGGGCTGGACATACTGGGTCTTTAGAAAGCGCGTCAGCGCTTCTCAGATTCAGAACCCAGAGGTAGGAATTCTCGATACATTGCATCTGTGAAATTAGTTGATCTGCGGCTGCTACTCCAACGGGGTGGCAGCCGCAGACTATTTTCCGTAGGACTTTTCGCCGCCTTCTTCTGGTCGGCGATCCTGATCGTAAATGCCTTCTTGATTGCTGAAGTAATCACGCGCATCATCGGACATAAGCCCCGAGTTACGGAACATATTCTCGCTCTGGCCCTTCTGTGGCTAGTGCGCGCGACTTTTCAATCGACTTTCGAACGTTGGTGCACAGCCCAGGCAATCGAGATTAAACGCAATATTCGTCATGACACAACATCTCAGGTAGCCAGCTATATGTCGGTGTCGCCCTCAGAGCTGAGCACCATTCTGACTAAGGGTTTGAATGCCCTGGATATCTATCTCGGGCGATTTGTTCCTCAACTACTTTTTGCATCAGTAACTCCAATTGCCATCATCGTGACAATATTTCTAAAGGACACGCTTTCAGCGGTGATTGCGATTCTGACTTTACCGATGATTCCCCTATTTGGAGCGCTGATAGGTCGTTATTCAGCCGATTCGGTCGCGCGAAAATGGCGGACTCTGGGATCTCTTTCTCTTTATTTTGAGGACTCGCTGCGCGGATTCGCAACGCTAAGGATTTTTGGCAGAAGTAAGTCCCAATCTGAGCGGATAGCGCTCATGGGTGACAAATACACCGACGAAACTATGAAAGTTCTTCGTATCTCATTTCTTTCTGCGTTTGCACTTGAGTTAGTGGCGACTCTTTCTGTAGCTGTCATAGCGGTTTCTGTTGGCCTGCGACTGCTATCGGGTGGCATGGAGTTCAAGCCTGCTCTGATTATTTTGATCCTCGCGCCTGAAATTTATTTTCCGGTGCGAAATGCGGCTTCTCTTTTTCATGCATCAGAAGACGGGACGGCCGCGCTTCGTGAAATTGATCGTGTCACAAGTGGTTCGACCCACACATCGGTACAAGATGTTGAGGAGGTTGTTGGTGATCTCCAAGGTGTCTCTTGGCCAGCATGGAGATTTGAAAGAGATTCACAAGGCACGGTAGTTTTGCCGGCAGCTCAGGCGCGTCGAGGAGAGATGCTCTTTATCTCCGGCGAATCGGGAATAGGAAAGACGACATTCGCGAACAATCTATTGGGAATCACTTTTAACGCGCATCTTGGTTTCGAATCTGCTGGGCAATTCCGAGAATTGAGTTCTGGTCACAAGAAGCAATGGCAGAAAAACTTAGGTTGGATTCCTCAAAATCCGCAATTGGCATCTGGCACTGTCCGCGATCAATTCACCTTGCTTTCAAAATCGATCACGGATGATGAGATTGTTTCGGCTCTTTCAAGGGCCGGATTAGAAATAGGCGATCTGCCGCAAGGACTTGATACCGATCTCGGTAAAGGAGGTGAGGCAGGCAGCGCAGCATCTGGGGGGCAGGTACGAAGGATTGCTGTGGCCCGCGCTCTCATCCGAAAGCCTTCGATCATTGTGGCCGATGAGCCGACAGCCGATCTGGATTCCGCTAGCGCAATTGCCGTCATGAAAGCTCTGCGAAGCGCACAAAGTGAAGGTGCGATCGTCATTTGTATTACCCATGACCAAGGCGTGATTGGCGCAAGCGATCAAGTGTGCAGCGCTGCCTGGGTGGAAAAATGAAGAGAGGGCTGACGTATTTCCTCAGTGGAAGCGCATATATCGCCGGTATGTCACTCACGATTACAAGTGCTTGGCTGATAACGATGGCCTCGGCCCAACCGCCACTTTTGACTTTGAGCATCGCAATAGTTGGAGTTCGCTTTTTTGGAATTGCTCGCTCCGTGGCCAGATACGTTGAAAGGCTTACTAGCCATAAGGACGTGTTCGACCGTCTCACGAGCCTTCGAGTTCGACTCTATTCTAAAATGACGTCGAACCCGGTCCAACTCATACGAGATCTTGGTTCCGGCAAATTGGTAAAAAAAGTAGTAGATGATGTAGAGCGCGCACAGGAATACCAACTTCGCATTACTTTGCCCCACGGTGCCGCCCTTATTTCGGTTTCGGCTGGCGTACTTCTTGGTGTTTGGATCCGCCCAGAATCTTTTGTGATTACTGTGCCTGTGGCGCTCATCTTGCTCGTATACATCCCGTTCCGAGTTAAGAAAGCGTGCGAAGTTTCAGCTCGCGAAATTGAAAGCGCTGAAAGTGAGTATGCCGCTTTGATTCAACAAGCTTCCCACGGTATTGCTGAAGCCGCTTTGTATGGCTATCTAGACGAACGTTTGTCGCGCACTTCAGAAATCGAAACTCGAATTTGGAACAAAGAACGCAATTTGCTGATTCCTAGCCAAAGATTCCAATTCACATTCATTGCTCTTATGGGTGCAACGCTTGCTGGGCTTGCACTTCTTGCACAGCACTACTCGGATCACATGGCGGATGTTCAAATCACCATGCTTATCTTTTTGCCTCTGGTGATATTTGAGGCCATCATCGCGTGGTACCCGAATCTCTTTGCGGCGGGAAAGATGTTGCTTGCGCGCAATGAAATAGCCGAGATTGAATCAAGGCAAGCGGCTCCCATCGGAGAGCAGAAGACACTTATTGGGCCAGTGAGCACATTCAAAGCGCGTGATGTTCGAGTGGCGTGGAGTGAGGACGCACATTTCATGCAACCTATTTCGTTTTTAGCTAAGTCCGGTGAGTGTGTGGTCATACGAGGCAGAAGTGGCGCTGGAAAAACAACCTTTGCTCTTGGCGCACTTGGACTGCTTGATTACGAGGGAAGCATTTTACTTAATGACAACGAGTTGAGGGATATTCTCGACCCGCATCTGCACATCGCTGGTTCAATTCAGAGCGGGCATATCTTTAATACTTCGCTTCGCGAAAACATGAAGATTGCGTCCCCAAACGCAACAGACGATGAAATCATGAAGGTTCTCGAAATTGTCGAACTCCATAGTCTTGTTGAAGAAATGCGTGATGGTTTGGACACGCACCTTGGCGCACTTGGCCGGCCCCTTTCAGGAGGGGAAACAAAACGGATCAATTTAGCTCGATCCCTCCTTTCCTCCGCAGAGGTATTGGTACTTGATGAGCCAACTGAGCATCTTGACCATGAACTCGCAGACCGCCTTGAGCAGCGTCTGTTATCTCTGTCCCGAATTCTGATCGTGATTACACATTCGGGCTGGAACAACGGATCTACCACCGTCAATTTTGAGCGATAGCGCGCGGATTTCACTTTCACGAGAGAGAATGGCCTCGTGGCTTTACTAGAGACCAAACTTGTGAACGTGCTGGGTGACCGCACGGCCAAGGCGCTGGACTCAGGTATCGGAGCGAAAACATTGGCCGATCTTCTCCGTCATTATCCGCGGAGGTATGAAGTTCGAGGAGAACTCACTGACATCTCGACCCTTAAAGCAGAGGATGAAGTCACGATCCTTGCGGAGATATTTAGCGTAAATGTCCGACCCTTGCATGGTCGAAAAGGCACAATTTTGGAAGTGGTCGTTACTGATGGCTCGGCGAAACTTTCCCTTACTTTTTTCAATCAACCATGGCGTGAGAAAGATTTGCGAGTTGGGCGCCAAGGACTTTTCGCTGGAAAGGTGGGCCTGTTCAATGGGAAGCGACAACTCGCTCATCCAGAGTATGAACTCATTAGCGATGGAGCAGACGTTGATAGCGCCGTTGATGAATTTGCTGGGAAATTTCTCCCGGTCTATCCAGCCACAGGCAAATTACCTTCATGGAAGCTGGCACAGTGCATTGGCATAGCTATTGATGCACTCGATGAGATTCCCGACTTTCTACCTGAAAATATCCGCACTGCGCATCATTACCCAACTCTTCAGGAAGCGCTTACGTGGCTACATGATCCAATTGATTTAGGAAGTGCCGAGCGAGCACGACAACGCCTGACTTTTGATGAAGCCTTTTTACTTCAAGTTCTACTTGCTCAACGACGAGAACAATTGCGCAAGTTAGATGCAATTGCGCGACCGCCGCGCCTGGGGGGACTACTAGAGGCCTTTGATCTTTCACTTCCATTTCAATTAACTCGGGGCCAGTTGGAGGTAAGCGCCGAAATTGAAAACGACCTTGCCCAGCCTCACCCCATGCATCGACTTTTGCAAGGCGAAGTTGGCTCAGGTAAAACTGTTCTTGCAATTCGAGCGATGCTCGCCGTTGTCGATAGCGGTGGACAGGCAGCGTTATTGGCCCCGACCGAAGTATTGGCGCAGCAACATTTACGAACGATTAAACATCTACTTGGAAACCTTGCAAACGGTGGAATGCTGGGCGGTGCCGATGTCGCAACTCAAATTGTTTTGATAACCGGCTCGCAAAGTGCAGCATCACGCAAAGAGTCCGCGGCACTTGCGGCAAGTGGTGAAGCGGGCATCGTAATTGGAACTCATGCTCTTTTGAGCCAGAGTGTGCAGTTCAAGGATTTAGGACTCATCGTTGTGGACGAGCAGCATCGCTTTGGCGTTGAACAACGCGATGCGCTAAAAGCCAAGGCGCAATTGCCGCCTCACGTACTGGTGATGACTGCGACTCCAATTCCTCGTACCGTCGCGATGACAATCTTTGGTGATCTAGATGTTTCGACATTGCGAGAGCTCCCGCAAGGACGCCAACCCATAACAACACATGTGATTGCTAGTTTGGAAAAACCGGCACACCTTGTCCGCGCGTGGGATCGGATTAGAGAAGAGGTTGCAAAGGGTCACC
>JAPLBP010000136.1 GCA_026392695.1 Actinomycetota bacterium
TAATCAGTTATTTTGAAATACCACTGATTCAATTTCTTCTTGGTAACGGGTGTATCGCATCGCTCACACAAACCGGCGACTACTTGCTCGTTAGCCAGAACTGTTTGGCAGGATGGACACCAATTAACTTTTGAGTTCTTGCGATATGCAAGGCCGCGCTCAAATAACTTGAGAAAGAGCCACTGATTCCAGCGGTAGAACTCAGGGTCACACGTATTGAAAGTGCGATCCCAATCAAAGGAGCATGCGTATCGGCGCATGGACGATTTCTGGACAGCAATATTTTCGTAGGTCCAAATAGTCGGATCCACACCCCGCTTGATTGCGGCATTCTCTGCCGGAAGTCCGAAGGCATCCCATCCAATTGGGTGAAGAACATTAAAGCCCTGCTGGACCCAATATCGAGCGATGACATCACTTTGGACGTTCATCTTCCGACCGTCCCGACTTGAATGGGGCCATTTGGTCCCACACGGGCAGCCATTTTTCTTGGACATAGCGGACGTCATAAGCCTCGTGCGTTTGATCGCGAGTGACATCAGATGACATGGGGATAGATTACAGGGAAGTTGAGTTGCTTCTTCACTAATTATTTTTGCTTACTGAGTGCTCACTATTTTGATGATAGCGATGACTCCCACCGCCACAATCACGGCACGATAGACATTTGCGGGTAGACGACGGCCAATATGGGCTCCAAGTTGGCCGCCGATGATCGATCCGAACGCGATGGCCCCCGCCGCTTCCCATACAACTCCACCGCGAACAATGAAGACCGCGGTGGCGGCGAGATTTGCCGACATCCCCAGCACCATCTTTATCGAATTAATCTTTTGAATCGTCTCATCAAACATTGCGCCAAGAATCGACATCAGAAGTACACCTTGAGCCGCGCCAAAGTAACCGCCATAAATTCCAGTCATGAAAATCGCTGAATCACCCAAAAAAGCATGACCTTTTGATATACGCGTGCGCCGCGTAACTCTTTCCCGTAACCAAGGTTGAATGATGACGAGTATCACCGCCAAGCCAATAAGGACAGGAACTATTGATTTAAAGGCGGCAACTGGAAGAGTTAAAAGCAGAAGAGCCCCCGCTGTTCCTCCCGCGAGGGAAAATATCGAGAGTCGTAGAGCCCTTGGCCATTGATTTTTAAGTTCGCCCCGTAGCGCATAAATCCCGCTCATTCCGCCTGGCAAAACTCCAACGTTATTTGTCATGTTGGCTTCTAGTGGGGCGTATCCAAAGGCAAGCATGACTGGAAAAGTCACCAAGCTGCCCGCACCCACCACGGTATTCATTGTTCCCGCGGCAATCCCTGCCAAAACGAGTACGGATGCCTGGAAAATCCCCATAGCCAAGTATGGCGAAAAGCAATGAAAACTTTTGACGAAAAATGAGGAAATGAAAGCCATACCTCTCGTGGGGTTAAGAAAAATTTGGATTCTTTGGGTAACTTAGGAAAGGTTGAAAGATTGACACGTCATTGGATTTCTCTCAAACTGACTAATTGAAAGAAGTCACAAAAGAAAATTGGATAAGGAGATCCCTGTGGAACGCACTCGGATGGAAGCTTCTCGACGAATCGAAGCACCTGCTGAGCTCATTTTTTCAATTCTTTCGACTCCTCAACGTCACGTGGATATCGATGGATCAGGAATGCTCCGCGGCGCTCTATCCGATCGCCCCATCTCTTCAGCGGGTGAAACTTTCACGATGAAAATGCATCGGATGGGCGACGATTACCTCATGATCAACCATGTTGTGGAGTTCGAACTCAATCGACGCTTGTTTTGGGAACCGGCACCAGGAGACACATCTCGCTCAATCAACCATGATGCGGCAAATATCGGCGTTCCTGCTGGCTACCGTTGGGGTTATCTCCTGAGTCCAGACGGCCCAAACGCCACTGTCGTTACTGAGGTTTTTGATGCCGGGACGTTAGCGGATGAACTTTTTCGGGATGGAGGGTCGTGGATAAATGGTAAGAATTCCGTGCTTGAATCAATGGCCACCACATTATTAGAACTCGACAATATTTGTACCATGTAGAGGTTGTGCCAGATTTTCGTGCAGGTCATTTCAATGAATAATCAACCTTTTGTGGAGCTGAGGGTGTCCTGTTCCATGACATATGTCTCTGATGTGTCCAGAGATATGTCTCTCTTGTCGGTTTAATGGGGGATGTCTCCTCTCCCACGTTCCAATAGTCAGCGCCAGGTCATTGTTTTAAGCATTCTCCATGATGGACTCAGTCCAACGCAGGCAGGTCTGCGCTTTGGGATGAGTCGGCGCCATATCCATCGCCTCCTCACCCGCTACAGGCAAGGCGGTCTGGAGGGCCTTGAGCCCAAAAGCCGGCGACCTAAGAGCAACCCTCGGGCTCTAAGTGCGCAAGTGCGAGGCGAGATCATCGCTTTACGTCGCGGATTACTTTCACAAGGACTCGATGCAGGAGCGGCCTCTATCACCTGGCATCTGAAACAAAACCACGGGTGCACCCCTGCCCTGTCCACCATCTGGCGCATCCTTAAAGCAGAGGGTCTAGTTACTCCCCAACCAAAGAAACGCCCCAAGGCATACATCACCCGCTTTGAAGCGGTGCAACCGAATGAAACATGGCAGTCCGATTTCACACACTGGCGCCTTGCCGATGGAAGCGATGTCGAGATCATCAATTGGCTCGATGATCACTCACGACTTCTTCTCAGTTGCACAGTCTTTAGGGCGATCACCGGAAAAATTGTGATCGACTCCTTCAACGCAGCTCGAAGTGAGTATGGCACGCCTTTTTCAACGCTAACCGATAATGGCAATGTCTATACCGCCAGATTCACCAGAGGCAAAAATGGCTTTGAATACTTGCTATCAGAGTTAGAAATCGTGCAAAAGAATGGATCCCCTGCCCACCCGCAGACTCAAGGAAAGATCGAACGTTTTCATCAGACCTTGAAAAAATGGCTATCACAACAAAAACCAGCAAAGAATCTGGCAGAGCTTCAACTCCAACTCGATGAATTCAAAAGCGTCTATAACAGGCAGAGACCACATCGAGCCTTAGAGATGAAGACACCACAAAGTGCCTATGAAGCAACGATCAAAGCAACTCCCAAAGTTGCAAAAGAAAAAGAGCATTACCGAGTTCGTCATGACAGCGTTGACAAGTTCGGCAAACTCTCACTTCGAAGGGCGGGGGTCATGCATCATTTGGGAGTTGGAATAGAGCAACGCCATAAAAAAGTCTTCATGATTGTTGATCACCACAAGGTTTCTGTCGTTGAGAAAAAGACGGGAGAAATTCTCTCTCGACATGAGATCCAACCTGGAAGAAGTTTCTGGACCAACATATTGATCGATGAAGAAACAAAAAAATCACGAAAAGCGAAGTGAAAAGTGGGACCTATGACTCGAGACATGAGAGACCTATGACTCGAGACATCACACAGTGCGTTGTGAGGGACTCGAACCCCCGACCCGGTGATTAAGAGTCACCTGCTCTACCAACTGAGCTAACAACGCCGATCATGTGAACTTTGTGCGGATCAGACCCTATCAGCGTGGCGGGCTATCCCTTGCCACGCTCAAAAGGCACGATTAGCACATGTCCTTCAAGACAACTTCGAGAGCCATTACCGCTGGTTTTGCTGCCCTCGCCGTTCTTGCTGGCGTAAGTATAACCTCGTCCACAGCCGCTACAACCACCACTTCCTCGGTCTTAAACCAAGTGATAGAGAAGATTCCCGTAAAAGGGAGAGCACCCAAAACTGGCTACTCGAGGGCGCAATTTGGACAGGCATGGGCCGATGTGAATCGCAATGGGTGTGACACGAGGAACGATATTTTGGCTCGTGATCTCACTGGGATTATTTTCAAAGTCGGAACTCACAATTGTGTGGTTTTGAGTGGACTATTAATTGACCCATATTCTGGGGATCTCATTCACTTTCTCAGGGGTCAAGCAACGAGTGGTTTGGTTCAAATTGACCATGTTGTTTCTTTATCGAATGCATGGCAAACAGGAGCATTCAAATTAACTCTGGATGAAAGAACCCACTTGGCGAACGATCCGCTTAATTTGCTAGCCGTGAAGGGTGTGCTCAATTCGCAGAAGAGTGATGGCGATGCTGCGACGTGGCTTCCACCGCTAAAGAGTTACCGCTGCGCGTTTGTTGCTCGTCAAGTTGCTGTGAAATCGCGATTCAAACTTTGGTTCACTGCGGCTGAGAAGACCATGATCGTGTCGATCTTGAGCAAATGTCCGAATCAATTACTTCCTAAATAACTACAGTAAATTATTTTTAGTGCCCTGCGTCGTATCTGACATAGGAGTCGCGAATCTCTTGCTCTGCTTCATCTCGGCCAACCCACATGGCACCTTCAACGCTCTTGCCAGGTTCTAGATCTTTATAGACCTCAAAAAAGTGCTTAATTTCGAGGCGATCGAATTCCGGAACATCGGTAATTTCTCGAAGGTGATCTTTTCGAACATCTCCGGCCGGAACACATAGCAATTTGTCATCCCCGCCAGCCTCATCGCGCATTCGGAACATGCCAATCACGCGACACTTCACAACGCAGCCTGGGAAAGTGGGCTCATCCAGCATGACGAGGGCATCAATTGGATCGCCATCGAGACCGAGGGTGTCATCGACAAAGCCGTAATCCCATGGATATCGCGTGGAGGTAAAGAGCATTCGGTCGAGGCGGATCTTGCCCGTCTCGTGGTCGACTTCGTATTTGTTTCGACTTCCTGCTGGAATCTCGACGATGACGTCAAAAGTCATTTCGTTCATGGACCACTCCTTCAAGGAAGATAGATAAATATGGACAAGCCCGCTGGCCGCGTGCGAACCACATGGAACTTCTTGGGGTGAACGACGGGGCTCGAACCCGCGACATCTCGGACCACAACCGAGTGCTCTACCAGCTGAGCTACGCCCACCATGAGTGGGTAATACTACCCGCTAAATTTCTTGGAGACTTCTTTCAAAATTTCGACATCCGGTCCAGGAGATGGCGTAAAAATTGTCTCGCGGTAGTACTTCAATTCATTAATGGAATCTTGAATATCGCCCAAGGCGCGGTGGTTGCCACTTTTGGTCGGGGAGTTGAAGTAGACCCGTGGATGCCAGCGACGTGCTAACTCCTTGATCGAGGAGACATCAACAGTTCGGTAATGCAGGAAGTCGTTAAGAAGGGGCATGTCGCGAGCGATGAAACTGCGATCCACACTGACTGAATTGCCCGCCAAAGGGGATTTGCCTGGGGAAAGTCCAACACTTAATAGATAGGTCAAGATGGCCTGCTCAGCTTGGGAGGGCGAGATTCCTTCGGGAATCTCAGTGATGAGCCCAGAATTTGTGTGCATAGCGGTGACGAAATCGTTCATGCCGGTGACCTTGTCGGGGGAGGCATGGATGACCACATCGACACCCTCTCCGAGGACGTTGAGTTCGGAGTCGGTGGCCAGAACCGCGATTTCTACGAGAACATCGCTTTCTAGACTTAAGCCCGTCATCTCGCAATCAATCCAAATTAATGGAGGGTTCTCGTTAGCCACGGGGATACTTTAGCGGGGTCGAAGGGCAAGGGGGCTAGACAGGGATTTCACTCCCCGTTCACCTTCTCTTTACCTAAGAATATCTCAAAATAACTGGGTTGGGAAGAAGATTGCGCAATGAGTGAGACGGCAACTATCCAAAAGGCTCCTCCCGAAAAGCGTGAACTAACAACTCTTCCGCGATTCTCCGACAAGGTCTTTCGTGGCGTTGTCACCGGGGGAGGACTTTCCTCTCTCGTAATTCTTGGATTAATTTTTGCCTTCCTGGCGTACCAGGGATATTCAGTGTTGCGCTCGCAAGGACTTCATTTCATCACAGGTAGTAAATGGCAGATCGTTCAGGATGCGGCTGGCAATGTCGATTACACGCAAACAAAATTTGGAATCGCCGCCATGCTCATCGGCACAATGTTGTGTTCGATAATCGCCGTGGTAATTGCCGTGCCAATCTCCGTTCTCTCCGCTCTTTTTCTAACTTTTTACGCGCCGCCATTCGTCAAAAGAATAATGGTCGCGGTCGTTGATCTGATGGCGGCTTTCCCATCAATTCTCTTCGGTCTTTGGGGATTCTTTATTCTCATGCCAAGTGTTGAATATTGGGCCAAATTGATTCACAAGTATTTTGGCTTTGTACCTATTTTTAAATTGGAAGCGCCCGTATATACGCGTTCGCCATTTGTAGCAGGAGTTGTTTTGGCAGTGATGATTATTCCAATCATTACTTCAATATCGAGAGAAATCTTCTCTCAGACTCCACTTGATCGTGTTCAGGCGGCCTATGCACTAGGTGCCACACGTTGGTCGATGATTCGCGCAGTAGCGCTTCCATATGGAAGAAGTGGAATCGTTGGCGGAGCGATGCTCGGACTCGGACGCGCGATGGGTGAAACGGTCGCGGTATATACAGTTCTCAATATTATTTATCAGGTAAATTGGCATGTACTTCTTGGCGCAGGCGGCAATGTTGCATCCATGATTCTCCTAAAGTTTGGTGAAGCGGGACCGCAAGAAATAAAGGCGCTCATGGCGGCGGGGCTGGTTCTTTTCCTACTCACTTTGCTCGTTAATTCGCTTTCCGATTTCGTTGTGAAACGAACGGGGGCAAAAGGACGATGACAATCCTTGTAAAGCCTCAGAAACCGTGGGCCTCATCGCCAAAACAGCGACTTAGTTCGGCGAGCGTCATTGCCGCGACGCTGGCCACTACTTTTTTACTTGTGGCCGCCACTCCTTTAAAGGGAAAGCTCGCATATTTAGCTGTTTTCTTCTTAGTTTTCATCGTCTTCGACTTTTTGTATCACGTCCGTCTCTACGGTGTTCAAAGTGGTAAAGATGCAATTGCTCGAGGTTTTGTAGCGAGCGGAATTTTCCTAGCTACGCTACCAATTCTCAGCATTCTGGTGACGGTATTTAACCGCGGTCGAGGCGGCCTGCACTGGGGTCTCTTTACTCACGACATGAGTATCAATAGTGTGAATGATCCAATAGCGCAGGGTGGATTACTTCACGCCTTAACGGGGACGGTCACTCTCGTCTCAATTGCGCTTTTAATAAGTTTGCCGATTGGAATACTCACCGCTCTTTACTTGACAGAGATCCGTGGACGTTTTTCGGGGCCGATTAAATTTCTCGTCCAAGCGATGTCAGGTGTTCCTTCGATTGTGGCGGGGCTCTTTATCTTGGCGGCGATCGTCTATCCAGTCACCAAGTCATACTCCGGATTTATGGGGTCGCTAGCGCTGACAATTCTGATGATTCCGACGATCGCGCGAACTGCTGAAGAAGTGTTGCTTCTTATTCCAAATGAACTTCGAGAAGCAGGAGTGGCATTAGGTGGCACTCAGTGGCGGACGGTTGCAATGGTTGTTGTTCCGGCGGCTCGAAGTGGTTTAGTCACAGCGGTAATTCTTGGTATCGCACGGGTTGCCGGCGAGACTGCTCCCATTGTGCTTTTGACCGGCGGAGGTGACCGCGTAAATCCCAATCCCTTTCAAGGTCCGATGGGATCTCTCCCCTTTTATATTTGGAAATGCTTCTCTGTTGGAACGCCTGAATCTATTACGCGTGCGTGGGCTGGAATCTTCGTGCTGCTGGCTATCGTCTTGGTTTTATTTGTGTGTGCGAGATTGTTAACGGAAAGAAGGAATAACAAGTGAGTGAGCAAACTGAGAATGGGAATCAGAATATGGAAACTGCGCCGTTAGTGTCTTCTCTATCTTCAGTATCGGCCGACGCTAATTCTCGTCGTCAGGTTGCAACTCGGGCGATGGGCGTAGGCCTTGAAGCGCGCGGCATTCATGCCTGGTTTGGCCAAAAGCACGTGCTCGAAGATATTTCCCTTGATTTTTGGTCAGGAACCGTCACTGCACTTATTGGACCATCTGGCTGCGGCAAATCAACATTTATCCGCACCCTTAACCGAATGAATGAATTTATTCCTGGCGCGGCTATGGCCGGTGAGGTATTGCTCGATGGCGAAGATATTTACGCACCGGGCACCGACGTTACGAAGATTCGCTTGAAAGTCGGAATGGTATTTCAAAAACCCAATCCTTTTCCGTCAATGACCATTTCGGATTAGAACGCGCTGGCCTTTGGAATGAAGTGAAAGACCGCCTCGATGCCTACGGCGGATCCCTTTCTGGTGGTCAACAACAACGCCTTTGCATCGCTCGGGCACTTGCTGTGCGTCCGGAGGTTCTCCTCATGGATGAGCCGTGTTCCGCACTGGACCCTGGCTCCACTCTCAAAATTGAAGAGACCATCTCGCATCTTTCATCGAGCATGACCATCATTATTGTGACCCACAATATGCAACAGGCGGCTCGCGTCTCCGATTACACAGCCTTCTTTCTTTCCGATGGCGGCCCCGGCACTATGGTGGAAGTTGGACCTACGGATCAGATCTTCTCTCGTCCAAAAGACAAGCGAACAGAGAATTACGTGACGGGTCGTTTCGGGTAATTCACCCCAATTGTTCACTTTGATGTCAATCAACGTTTGCGTTCTTGGTGTGAACGGTTTACTCATCGGAGTTACTTTTCGACTGTAAACATGAACCACATCTACGAGGGGAAGTCCATGAGAAACTCAAAGACCCTAAAGATTGTTGTTGCGGCATTTGCTGCAGCACTCTTTGTGGCACAACCTGCATCAGCTGGAGTCAACTTGACCGGCGCAGGAGCAACATTTCCAATTCCATTGCTCGATGCTTGCAAGGCAGGATACGCAGCTGCTTCAGGTAATTCTTACACCTATACCGGTGGCGGTTCTGGTGCCGGTCGCTCAGCTTCTGATAAGGGAATCGGCGATTTCAATTTTTCTGATACACCACACACTGCAGCAACCCGTCTAGCAACCGTAATTCATATTCCTGTTGTCGCGGCTCCAATTGCTGTTATGTACAAGCTCAACCTAACGAAGACTCTTAACCTTTCACCAGCAACAGTCGCTGGAATTTTTGGTGGCACCATAACAATGTGGAATGATCCAGCAATCGTCGCTGATAACAACCGCAGCATCACAACTGTTACATACAAGAAGGACAAGGCCGGTGTTGTTGTGAAAGATAAGGCCGGTAACCCAGTTGTAGCCAATACGCGAGCAATCAAGACCTACATGACGCTTCCTGCTAAGAAGATCACCGTAATCTTCCGCTCGGATTCATCAGGTACTTCAGGCAACTTCACTAACTTCCTTAATGGGATGGCTCCATCAGTATGGACAAAGGCCGGAAACAACGCTTTCCAGACAAGCTTCCCTGGTGACTTGAATGCGATCTCAAACCTAGGTCGAGTAGTTGGCGCTTCAGGATCTGCAGCAGTTTCTGCTCTTTCTGCGAAGACCCCTTACTCAATCACATACGCTGAGAAGAACTACGCAGCAGCAAACGGACTCAAGGTTGCCAACATCAAAAATGCCGCAAGTAACTTCCAAGCTCCAGATGCTGGTGGAACTTCAGAATTCCTTGGCGATGCAACGGTCGATTCCAGCGGATTCCTATCCTTCAACTATCAAACTAAGTCACCAGGCGCATATCCACTCGGAATTGTTTCCTACGCACTCGTTGATACCAAGACAAAGAACGCAACAGAGGTCAAGACATTCCTTAAC
>JAPLBP010000116.1 GCA_026392695.1 Actinomycetota bacterium
TCCGGCGACATAGTCCAGTAAGCCTCATCAAAGTCGACCCAGAAGCCCATTCGATGGGTCATGTCGGTAAAGGCACTCACGTGACCTTGGACGGAAACGCGACACTTGTCATTGAATGCCGCAATTCCGTATTTTTCGATGTCGCCTTTGCCCGCAAATCCGAGTTCTTTTTCTACAGCAATTTCGACCGGCAATCCGTGGCAATCCCAACCTGCTTTTCGTCCGACGTACTTACCCTTCATCGTGTGGTAGCGCGGGAAGACATCTTTAAATACGCGAGCTTCAATGTGGTGAGTGCCTGGAGCACCATTGGCGGTTGGAGGACCTTCAAAGAAAGTCCATGTGGGCGCACCTTCTCGGGCTTCTAGACTTTTGGCGAAAATCGAATTGGTTGACCAAAATTCAAGGATCGCACGCTCCATGGAGGGCAAATCGACTTGGGCGCTGATCGCGCGAAATCCGTTCATAGTGGTCCATCCTCCAGAGTGACTCATATGGAGGGACGCCCCCTTGCGGGGTCGCGGTACCACCCGCCTTGCCTAACCCTTGAGGGGGCTAGACCGCTTACTTTTCTTCGCACGTTGGTTCTACCTTGATGATAAACACCACCAAATGGTGATATTTCCATCAAATCTTCCAACTAACTCGGAGGTGATTGCCTCGTCATAGCCATTCGCGAAGGTTTTAAGTGTAAAGCATTGTAAGGTAACTGGCATTTCCTCAACTATCAGAATAAGGTTCGCGCCGTGGCAATCAAGAAAAAAACCGCAAGCAAGGCTCCTGCCAGCGTGAAAACACCGGCTAAGAAGGCTGCAGTCAAAAAGGCTCCCGTTAAAAAGGCGACCGTGAAGAAGGCTCCGGCCAAAAAGGCCGCCGTGAAAAAGGCGCCAGTAAAGAAGGCTGCGGTGAAGAAAGCTCCGGCCAAAAAGGCCGCCGTCAGCAAGCCTGTCGTAAAGCAAGCACCTGCAAAAAAGGTTGCTGCCAAAGCCGTTGTCGAGGTTCCCAGTGCGCCAGTAGTTGCCGCCCCTGTCGCGATTGTTGCGCCAGAAGAGCGTCGCTTGGTTATGCCGCCGCCTCCTCGTCACATAAAAAGTACAAAGAAGGTCGCGCCGCTCAAGCCTATAAAGGTTGCACCGGCTCCGGCCGCCGTATCTGACAGCGAGGGCCCATTTACAACCGCCGAATTCAAATCCATGCGCGCAGAGCTCGCTAAGGAATTAGTACGTTTGCAAAATGAGTTGGTCGCAGTCGAGAGCGAAATGGATGCTTTGATTCGTGAATCTGGTGAAGGCGCTGGCGATGACCAAGCCGACGCTGGAACAAAGACATTTGAGCGTGAACATGAGATGTCTCTCGTGATCAACGCTCGGGATATGGTCTTGCAAACAGAGCGTGCGCTTGAGCGAATTGATGCAAAGACTTACGGCCAATGCGAAGAGTGCGGAAATCCAATTGGAAAAGCTCGACTTCAAGTTTTCCCAAGAGCAACTTTGTGCATGGTGTGCAAGCAAAAGGAAGAACGCCGCTGATATTGCGCGTCCAACCGATCGTGAGGCGCGTACTCACGATCGCTTGGCTCGTGTGGGCCCTCGATGTTCTCAGTAAAACTTTGGCCCTGCGTCTTCTTGAAGGCCATTCTCCAGTAAAGCTCCTTGGCAACCTACTCAGACTCAACTTCACTCGAAACTCTGGTGCAGCGTTTAGTTTTATCTCGAACGGCTCGACTCTTCTCGCCGCTTTTTCACTTTGCGCCATTTTAGCAATTGCCTATTGGACCCCTCGGATCACGTCAAAGAAATGGGCATACGTCTTTGGGCTGGTTTTAGGTGGAACTTTGGGCAATCTTTCCGACCGCATCTTTCGTAGCCATGATGGTTTTCTCAAAGGTCAGGTTATTGATTGGATCGAACTTCCGTCCTGGCCGATTTTTAACGTTGCAGATTCGGCTATTGTGGTTGCAGCGGTAATAGCCGTAGTCCTGTCGTTTCGTAATGTTCTTCCTATTTCACACCCTCGCCAAGATGACGAGGGAAAGGGGCCGCCTGATGCGTGAAATACGAACCCTTGTTGTCCCTGAGGGTGTAGCAGGAGAGAGAGTGGACAGTGCACTCACGCGTGCACTTGGTCTATCACGAACGACGATTGCAAAGCTTTTGGCAGATGGAGAAATAACGAGCAGTGGCTCGGCAATGGCCAAATCCGAAAAGGTTGTCGAAGGTCAAGTTATCGAAATTTTGCTACCCGACAATACGATCCCGGACGCTATTCCAGTGACGCCTATTCCAGGACTTTCAATTGTTTACGACGATGAATCAATTGTTGTCATTGATAAACCAGTTGGGTGTGCCGCCCACCCAAGTCCGGGATGGACAGGTCCAACCGTAGTAGGAGCCTTAACTGCAGCCGGATTCACTATTTCCACAAGTGGTGCCGCAGAGCGAGCCGGAATTGTTCATCGCTTGGATGTTGGCACCAGCGGCTTGATGGTCGTGGCTAAAACAGATCAGGCTTATTCTTTTTTGAAGGCTGCCTTTAAGAATCGTGAAGTCGAAAAGGTTTATCACGCATTGGTACAAGGGCACGTTGATCCGTCAAAAGGAACTATTGACGCACCTATCGATCGTCACCCAAAAGAGGATTATCGTTTTGCAGTTGTCGCAAATGGCAAAGAGAGCATTACTCATTACGAGGTGATTGATTACTACCGCGGAGTTTCATTGGTTAAAGTTGAATTAGAAACGGGCCGAACTCATCAAATTCGAGTCCATTTCTCCGCACTCCGCCATCCCTTAGTGGGGGATATGACCTATGGGGCAGATCCCACATTGGCAGCTCGCCTGGAAATGTCTCGACCTTGGCTTCACGCCCTCGAACTACGATTCCGACACCCTGTGACTCACGCCGCAATGGACCTGCGCGCACCGTATCCCGCGGATTTGACCCGCGCGTTGGCGTTGCTTGAATCAACTGTCCTTCCATAAGGACTACTCTCACCAATCGTGGCCTCCTTCGTTCATCTCCATGTTCATACCGAGTATTCGATGCTGGATGGAGCCGCGCGTGTTGGTGATCTGGTTAATGAAGTAGCGCGACAGGGAATGCCCGCTATAGCAATGACCGATCACGGAAATGTTTTTGGCGCATTTGATTTTTACAAGCAAGCAAAAAAAGCTGGCGTCAAACCCATTATCGGCATTGAAGCGTATGTCGCCCCAGAATCGCGTTTCGACAAGAAGCGAGTGAAATGGGCCGATGGCGGGGAAGATGATGTATCGGGCGGCGGTGCATATACACATATGACCTTATTGGCCGAAAATAACGAAGGACTTGGCAATCTTTTTAGGCTTTCGTCCCTCGCATCACTCGAGGGTTATTACTACAAGCCACGAATGGATAAAGATCTCCTCTCCAAGTATTCGAAAGGAATTATCGCGACGACGGGTTGCCCCGGAGGCGAGGTGCAGACTCGTTTACGCATGGGCGCCTATAAGGAAGCCTTGCGTGCGGCAAGTGAAATGCGGGATATTTTTGGAAAGGAAAATTTCTTTCTCGAAATCATGGATCATGGCATTGAGATTGAATCTCGGGTGAAGGCCGATCTTCTTAAGCTTGGAAAAGAATTGGGCCTTCCCTTGTTGGCAACCAACGATCTCCACTATACATTTGAAAAAGATGCACCCTCGCATGAGGTTTTGCTATGCGTCCAATCTGGTTCGATCCTTGCCGATCCCAAGAGATTCAAATTCGAGAACAATTCTTTTTACCTTAAGACTGCTGACGAGATGCGAGAAATTTTCAAAGAGATTCCAGAAAGTTGCGACAACACGCTTTTGATTGCAGAAAGGTGCAACGTCACCTTGCGAGAAGGCGAGAATTTGCTACCACAATTCACGGTTCCTTCAGGTGAAACGGAAAACTCGTGGTTGCGCAAGGAGACTGAACGCGGGTTGGTGGAGAAAATGGGCGGGTCCATTCCACCATTGCATTTTGAAAGGATGCAGTACGAGCTCGGCGTCATGGATGCGATGGGCTTTCCTGGTTACTTCCTCGTAGTTGCAGACTTGGTGGCACATGCAAAGAAAGAAGGAATTCGTGTCGGACCAGGTAGAGGATCCGCCGCCGGTTCACTTGTATCTTACGGTCTTGGAATTACGGCACTTGACCCGATTGAGCACGGATTACTTTTTGAACGGTTTTTAAATCCGGAACGTATTTCGATGCCAGATATTGATTTGGATTTTGATGAACGTAGACGTGGAGAAATGATTCGTTATGCCACCCAGAAATATGGCGAAGATAGAGTGGCTCAGATCATCACTTATGGAACCATCAAGTCCAAACAAGCAATTAAGGACTCAACCAGAGTTTTGGGATATCCATACGCCATTGGTGACAAGCTGACGAAGGCTCTTCCGCCGACGATAATGGGGAAAGATATTTCTCTTGCCGGGGTTTTCGACGTCGAAGATGATCGATATGACGAGGCCAGCGAATTTAGAACTCTTTACGAGTCGGACCCAGATTCAAAGAAAGTTGTAGATACCGCGCGAGGTCTTGAAGGATTGAAACGTCAATGGGGAGTGCATGCGGCAGGCGTGATACTTTCTCGTGAACCTCTACTTGATGTCATCCCGATTCATCGCCGTGAAGCCGATGGCGCGATAATTACGCAATTTGATATGGGCGCTTGCGAAGCAATTGGTCTCCTAAAAATGGACTTTTTGGGCCTTCGTAATCTTTCTGTTTTAGATGATTGCCTTCTTAATATCAAAGCAAATCAAGGAAAAGATGTCGTGCTTGAATCCCTAACGTTGGATGACAAGAAGACATTCGAACTCTTAAGTCGTGGAGACACGTTAGGCGTCTTCCAGCTCGATGGTGGTCCGATGCGGGCGCTCCTGAGATCGATGTTGCCTGATTCATTTGCAGATATTTCTGCGGTCATTGCTCTCTATCGACCTGGTCCGATGGGTGAAAATGCCCATAACAACTATGCGGATCGGAAGAATAAGCGGAAACCGATAATTCCAATTCATCCTGAACTATCTGAGCCGTTGCACGAAATTCTCGGCGATACTTACGGACTTATCGTTTATCAAGAACAAGTTATGGCTATCGCCCAAAAGGTGGCCGGCTTTTCTTTGGGGCGTGCGGACTTATTGCGCAAAGCCATGGGAAAGAAAGTTCGGGAAATTCTAGATAAAGAATATGGCCCTTTCGAGGAGGGAATGCGTGCAAATGGCTTTGGCACAGAAGCAATTGCTGATTTGTGGAAAACGCTTATTCCATTCTCGGACTACGCCTTTAACCGCGCACACAGTGCAGGTTACGGAATGGTGTCTTACTGGACTGCCTATCTGAAAGCTAATTACCCTACCGAATACATGGCAGCACTTCTCACCAGCGTGCGAGATGACAAGGACAAATCCGCTTTGTATTTGAGTGAATGTCGCCGGATGGGAATTCGCGTACTGCCTCCCGATGTAAATGAATCAAATTCTGAATATACGCCACGTGGAGTAGATATTCGTTTTGGATTGGCCGCGATAAGAAATGTTGGAGAAGGCGCCGTTGCGTCAATCAAGGCGACTCGCGAGAGCAAAGGTCGTTTCACTTCGTTCGGCGATTTTCTTGCAAAGGTTGATGTCCAAGTTTGCAATAAGAAAACAATAGAGTCACTTATCAAGGCGGGAGCCTTCGATTCATTTAACCTAGCGCGTCGCGGTTTAATGGCCATTTACCTCGAGGCCCTCGACTCAATTATTGAGACAAAACGCGCAGAAGCAATTGGCCAGTTTGATCTATTCGGCGGTGAGTCGGTGACTCAGGTTGCTGGGATTGAACTTGATATCCCGAAAGGGGAGTGGGACAAACCGCTTTTGCTAACTTACGAACGAGAAATGTTGGGGCTGTACGTTTCAGATCATCCTTTGCTTGGTATCGAACATGTCCTTCGAGCGGCCACGGATATTTCAATTAGCCAACTTGTTGAAGACGATTCAGTGCAAGATCAGATGGTGACTATTGCAGGTCTCGTAACCGGAATTCAGAGAAAAGTTACTCGGCAAGGCGCGTCCTGGGCGATTGTGACCATAGAGGACCTTGAAGGCTCGATCGAAGCTCTTTTCTTCTCAAATACGTATACCCAGTACGCGCTGACCTTGACGGAAGACCGAGTTGTCGTTGTACGCGGTCGGGTGGATCGAAGGGAGGACCAACTGCGATTTACCGCCCTTGAACTTTCGTTGCCCGATATCTCCCAAGGTCCGGTCGGTCCTTTGGTTATCACAATGCCGATTGCACAATGTACCGCCCCGATTGTTGACCGCATGAAAGAGATTTTGCAGACGCATCCTGGTCCCCGAGAGGTGCATCTCCAATTGGATGATCAGGGGAAGAGCACGATCATGAAATTGGATGCGAAAGTGACCTCTTCTCCAAGTTTGAGCGCAGATTTAAAAGCAATTCTTGGGCCGTACTGTCTAGTCTAAACTTATGGGGGTCCGCGCATCCCTACGAGAAATGAGTTAAGCGATGATTCGTAGAGTGGATTTTCGCGGACGCGAACTTACTAAGGCTCAATATAAGTCGGAGTTGCCGCGAGCTAGTTTGGATGTTGCTGCGGCGGTCACGCTCATAGAACCAATTTTGCACCGTGTTTTGCACGGCACGGAAGAAGATCTCATTCTCTTAGGAGAAGAGTTCGACGGAGTTCGACCTGACCGCATAAGAGTGCCAGTTGAAATTATCCAAACATCGCTGACAAACCTTGAACCTGAAATTCGAGCTGCGTTAAAAGTGTCAATTGAGCGCATAAAGTTGGTTCACGTCCAGCAGGTGAGAAAATCTTCTGTCGTCAACGTCGTCGAAGGCGGAACGGTTAAGGAAAAATGGATACCAGTCGATCGGGTAGGTCTATATGTACCTGGTGGGCGCGCCGTCTATCCCAGCAGCGTCATGATGAATGTTATTCCGGCTCAAATCGCTGGCGTCGCGAGCATCGCAGTGGCTTCACCGCCTCAAAAAGAATTTGATGGATTGCCACACCCGACAATTCTTGCAACATGCGCGCTTTTGGGAATTACCGAGGTGTACGCCATAGGAGGAGCGCAAGCCATTGCGCTCTTTGCCTACGGAATGGATGGGGTATGCGAAAAGGCAGATATGGTCACAGGACCTGGAAATATTTATGTCGCCGCTGCTAAGAGAGCCCTTCGAGGAATTATTGGCATTGATTCAGAAGCGGGTCCTACAGAGATCGCGATCCTCGCCGATTCTTCGGCGCTGGCAAGTGATGTTGCTGCCGATTTGATTAGTCAAGCAGAGCACGACACGATTGCAGCAGCAATACTCGTGACCGACTCGCCGGTTCTTGCATCCCAGGTAGAAGATGAACTTCGCGCGCGAGTTGCACTCACAAAGCATTCCACGCGTATTACAGAAGCGCTCTCAGGTGTTCAATCTGCAATTGCGCTCGTGAATTCAATTGACCAAGGCATCGATGTCGTTAACGCTTATGCCGCCGAACATTTGGAAATTCAAACAAAGGATGCTCGTCTAGTTGCGGAGAAAGTTCGCAACGCAGGCGCAGTTTTCGTTGGCCGTTTTACGCCAGTTTCCTTGGGAGATTATTCGGCAGGATCGAATCACGTTTTGCCGACAGGAGGGTGTGCTTGTCATTCAAGTGGGCTTTCTGTCCAAACATTTCTGAGAGGGCTCCATTTCGTTGAATACGACGAGGCCGCATTTCGAGCGATAGCTTCCACCGTGATCACTTTGGCAGACTCCGAAGATCTTCCTGCCCACGGCGAGGCTATGAAAGCACGCTTGGAGGAAAGATGACTCAGCCAACTTGGCCGGCATGGCTGCCATTGCGCAAAGACCTACTGGATCTTTCTCCTTATGGCGCACCTCAAATTGATGCTGTAGCGCGTCTTAACACAAACGAAAATCCATATTCTTTAACTCCCGAACTGGTTAATGCATTGGTATCTCGCTTCGAGGAAATTGCAACTACTTTGAATAGATACCCAGATAGGGATGCACTAGCACTTCGCGAGAGTCTTGCGATTTTTCTGAATGAGTTATCAGCTACTGATTTAACTTTTGAAAATGTTTGGGCTGCAAATGGGAGCAATGAAATAATTCAGTCACTGTTCTTGGCATTTGGCGAAGGAACAGCGCTGGGGTTTACTCCTTCTTATTCGATGCATCCGCTCATCGCTCGAGTGACACGTACTCCGTGGCTTGAAGGCGAACGTTCACCAGACTTCTCTGTTGATATCGCAAAGGCCATTGAGCAAATTCGAACTCATTCTCCTCGACTCACTTTTGTCACTACTCCCAATAACCCAACGGGCACGAGCATTTCATTGGATGAAATATCTCAACTTGCTTCCGCCGTTGGTGAAATCGGGGGACTTCTAGTTGTGGATGAGGCATACGCCGAGTTTTCCTTTCTAGCGTCGGCCATCACGTTGATTCAAAAGTTTCCTCATCTAGTCGTAATCAGAACGATGAGTAAAGCGTTTGCATTTGCTGGCGCACGTATCGGATATTTGGCCGCAAATCCAGAAGTCGTTAAGGCACTTCTGCTTGTGCGTCTGCCGTATCACCTGAGTTCCATCACCCAAGCGGCCGGGTTAGTAGCCCTCGAATACAGAGCTGGGTCACTAGCCACCGTGGATGCATTGCGGAATGACAGAGAGAGTCTTGCAAAGGAACTGGTTTCCATGGGAATTAAAGTGGTACCAAGTTCGGCCAATTTCCTTCTTTTTTCAGTAGATGATCCCAAAAAAGTTTGGAGCGACCTTCTTGAAAAGGGCGTTCTCATTCGGGATGTGGGATTATCAGGTTATCTTCGAGTCACCATCGGAACGCCCCAAGAGAATGCACTATTTGTCGAAGCCCTACGTAGTTCAATCGGAGGAAGAACATGAGAACAGCGCATGTCGAACGAAAGACCAAAGAGTCAGAAGTTCTTGTAGAACTAAACCTTGATGGCCACGGATTGGTTGACATATCCACTGGCGTGCCTTTCTTTGATCACATGTTGAGCCAACTTGGAAAGCATTCAGGTTTCAATCTTCGTGTCAAAACGACTGGGGATGTTGACGTTGATTCTCACCACACTGTTGAAGATACATCCCTTGCTTTAGGACGTGCCCTCAAAGACGCTCTCGGAGATAAGGCTGGAATCCGACGTTTCGGGGATGCGATGGTTCCGCTGGATGAAGTGCTAGTGCAAGCGGCGGTAGATCTTTCTGGTCGCCCATATCTTGTTCATCGCCAACCAGAGATTGTTGAGTTGATTGGAACATTTGATACAACGTTGGGGCGTCATATTTGGGAATCATTTGTGGCGGAAGCCAATATTGCCCTCCACATTCGTGTTCTTGAAGGACGAAACGCACACCATGTATTTGAAGCTCAATTCAAGGCCGTAGCTCGTGCACTACGCGATGCGGTGAGTATCGATGGTCGCGTGACAGGAATTCCTTCCACAAAGGGTTCTCTTTGATCGCAATTCTTGATTATGGTTCTGGAAATCTTCGCTCGGCTCAGCGCGCCTTTGCGGCTTCGGGAGCCGACGTCGTCGTTACATCGGATGAGAAGATCTGTCTCGACGCTAAAGGTTTAGTAGTTCCAGGTGTGGGCGCATTTCAAGCTTGTATGCGCGGATTGCTTGCCGTCAACGGTGATGAAATTATTCGCGCGAGATTTGCTGCCGACCGACCCACGCTTGGGATTTGCGTAGGAATGCAAATTCTTTTTGCTTCCAGTAGCGAATCGAGTCGGGACGGCTCGATTTTGCCTGGTGTTGGAATGTGGAATGAATCCATAGCGAGATTGAGCGCACCAGTGCTGCCTCACATGGGATGGAATACCGTGGAATCGCCCAAGAATTCGGTACTCTTTCGAGGCATCAGTGAGGAGTCCTTTTACTTCGTGCATTCCTTCGCAGCCAAAGAATCGGATGCCCCCGTTGTCACTTGGTCTGAATATGGCGAACGTTTTGTCGCATCCGCTGAGGACGGATCTTTATCTGCTACGCAGTTTCATCCAGAAAAATCGGGTGGAGCTGGCCTCAGGCTTATCAAGAATTGGGTGGAAAGCATATGACGCCAGAAGATCGTGGAAGATTGCAATTACTTCCGGCAGTTGATGTGAAAGATGGCAAAGCCGTGCGCCTTGTCCAGGGAGAGCTATCGCGCGAAAGTATTTATGGGGAACCACTCGATGCTGCCTTAGTATTTCAAAAAGCTGGAGCAGAATGGATTCATCTCGTTGATCTTGATGCGGCATTTGGTAGAGGTAGTAACGCAGAATTACTGGCACGAGTTATCGGGAAATTGGATATCTCAGTAGAACTCTCAGGTGGCATTCGCGACGACGAATCCCTTGAACGAGCACTCGCCACAGGATGCAAGCGAGTCAATCTTGGAACCGCTGCACTGGAGAACCCGGCATGGACGGCAAAGATTGTGGCGAAATATGGTGATCGAATTGCGGTTGGTCTAGACGTTCGAGGCCGAACCCTCGCTGCAAGAGGATGGACCAAAGAGGGTGGAGATCTGTTTGAAACACTTGAACGTTTGGATCGTGACGGTTGCGCTCGTTATGTCTTAACTGATGTGACCCGTGATGGCACTCTTACGGGACCAAATGTTGAATTACTTCGTCAAGTGTGTGCCGTCACCGATCGACCTGTTGTGGCCAGCGGAGGAGTGTCTTCTCTGGCCGACATAGAAACTTTGTCACAACTTTTCTCTATTGGAGTTGAAGGTGCGATTGTGGGAAAGGCGCTTTATGCCGGTGCGTTCACTATGGAAGAGGCGCTAGAGGTCACTCGACGATGACTCTTTCCATTCGCATCATTCCTTGTCTGGATGTTCAAGAGGGGCGCGTGGTCAAAGGAGTAAATTTTAAGGATCTTATGGAC
The DNA here is from genome assembly GCA_026392695.1 of Actinomycetota bacterium. GTDB lineage: Bacteria > Actinomycetota > Actinomycetes > Nanopelagicales > Nanopelagicaceae > QYPT01. The sequence goes on from JAPLBP010000116.1 coordinate 10,943, forward strand.
GCGGGAGATCCAGTTAAAATGGCCGCCCTTTATGACAGCGAGGGCGCGGACGAATTAACTTTTTTAGATATTTCTGCGAGCAGTTCAGGAAGGGAGACGACTCTCGACGTTGTACGTCGAACAGCCGAGGAAGTTTTTATTCCATTAACGGTTGGAGGAGGAATTCGTTCCGCTTCTGACGTGAATGCTCTCCTGCGAGCGGGAGCAGATAAAGTTTCAGTGAACACCGCTGCAATCTCTCGGCCAGAGCTTATCGCCGAAATTTCTGATTCATTTGGTTCTCAAGTGTTAGTGCTTTCCGTCGATGCTCGTCGTGCAAAAACTATTTCGGGTTTCGAAGTGACCACACATGGAGGACGCCAAGGTTCTGGGCTAGATGCAATGGAATGGATAGAGCAGGCAAGCAAACTCGGCATTGGAGAAATTCTTCTTAACTCGATGGATGCTGATGGCACAAAGTTGGGCTACGACCTCGAGATGATTCGTGCAGTGAGGGAGATCTCGAATGTTCCAGTGATTGCAAGTGGCGGGGCTGGTAAGTTATCCGATTTTTCGGATGCACTTGACGCGGGTGCCGATGCGCTCTTGGCGGCCAGTATTTTCCACTTTGGAGAGTACCGAATTAAAGATGTTAAGGAGTATTTAGGTGCCGCGGGATATTCAGTGCGCCAGCCCTTCAACGGATAGGGCAGAATGCACTCATGGAATCCCTCGCCGATAATATTTTTGGATCTTCTTCCCAGCTCATTGCTGCGATCGTTCAGGACGCAACAACTGAACAGGTCTTGATGCTGGCCTGGATGAATCGCGAAGCTTTCCTTTTAACCATCGAAACCAAGAAAGCGACGTACTGGAGTAGAAGCCGCAACGAAATTTGGGTAAAAGGTGCCACCTCGGGTCATACGCAAGAAGTCGTTTCCATGGCGCTGGATTGCGATGGGGACGCCTTACTCCTGCGAGTAAATCAGACGGGGGCCGCGTGTCACACAGGAGCAATAACGTGCTTTCATCGGCCGATCACGGTTGGCGATGCTCTGTGAACATTGAGCAATTCCGCTCTTACGCCAATGACTTCAACGTAATACCGGTTACTCGCAAGTTGCTCGCGGATAGCGAAACGCCGCTAAGTGTCTATCAAAAGTTAGCTAAGAATTCGGCAGGTACTTTTCTTTTGGAGTCGGCGGAAGTGGGTGGCGCGTGGTCTCGCTACTCATTCGTTGGAGTAAGAAGTCAAGCGACATTAACCGAAGTGGACGGGTTGGCTCGATGGGAAGGCGTAATGCCGGTTGGCGCCCCAGTTGGGATTCCGATTCTCGAAGCTCTTAAAATTGCCTCCACACATTTGCGTTCTCCAAAAATTGTCGGCCTTCCGCCCCTGACTGGCGGTCTGGTGGGATATATGGGTTATGACTGTGTCCGAGCGCTAGAGCATTTACCTAATCTCACTCAAAAAGATCTCCCCATTTCAGACTTAGCGTTTATGTTGACTAGTGATTTGGCGGTGCTTGACCATAAAGAGGGCTCGATCACGCTAATAGCTAACGCAATTAATTGGGATGGAAGCAATGAACGTGTTGATGAAGCCTGGAGCGATGCTCAAATTCGATTAAATGCGATGCAAGCCGACTTGTTAGTGGCTCTTCCCAGCAAAATTTCTGAAATGACGCTCAGGACTGCCCCGAGCTTTCACAGAGATACAACGGCGGAAGAACATCGTGCCAATGTTGAAAAGGCAAAGAAAGAGATCGTTAGGGGAGAAGCCTTTCAAGTCGTCGTTGCTCAAAGATTCACGATGGAGTGCAAAGCCGATGCCCTTGATGTGTATCGAATGTTACGGCTCAACAATCCGAGTCCCTATATGTATTTGATTCGACTTTCTGAAGGTATCGCAATCGTTGGCTCAAGTCCTGAAGCGTTAATTAAAGTGACGGATGGAGATGTACTCATACATCCGATCGCCGGAACGCGTCCTCGTTCGGAATCACCAGAAGAAGACCATCGTCTTGGGGAAGAACTCTTAGCGGATCCAAAGGAACGTGCAGAACACTTGATGTTGGTGGATTTAGGAAGAAACGATTTGGGCAGAGTCTGTGCTCCTGGCACCGTCGAAGTCGTTGACTTCATGCAGATAGAACGTTTTTCTCATGTAATGCATATCGTCTCGACCGTGACTGGGACTCTTCACGATTCCTATACTGCAGTCGATGCGCTCTACTCAGTTTTTCCCGCTGGCACACTTTCTGGCGCGCCAAAGCCTCGCGCTATGGAGATAATTGAGTCTTTAGAAAAGACGCGACGAGGAATCTATGGCGGTGCGATTGGATACATCGACTTCACCGGGAATATTGATGCCTGTATAGCAATTCGAACTGCGGTACTTCATGCAGGTACGGCTTACGTGCAGGCCGGTGGAGGAATTGTTGCTGATTCAGATCCTGAAGCTGAGAATCAAGAGACGATGAATAAGGCTGCCGCTGTTCTGGGCGCTATACAAGCGGCGAATAATTTGTCTAATTTATGATTGCCAAGATGTTATTTACGACCGTACTTTTGGGAATCGGCCTATTTTTCTTGATTCGAAGAATCGTGAAGCTTCCGAGCAAGTATGAGCGAAAGCCAAAAACTCTTTCTGCCTGGAGCGCTCTCGATCAGGGGATCGATCCGACTGAGATTGGTGAAGGGGAATGAGCGTTCTCGACGAGATCATCATCGGAGTAAAAGAGGATTTCCAAGTTCGACGGCTACCTTTGACGCAATTGAGTGAGATGGCTGTGGCGTGCGGCGCTGTTCGAGATCCAATGGGGAGTCTTCGATCAAATTCCCTTTCTGTTATTGCTGAAGTGAAAAGGGCATCGCCAAGTAAAGGCCAGCTTGCAACAATTTCGGACCCAGCATCCCTGGCACTCGAGTACGAGCAAGCAGGGGCATCGGTGGTGAGCGTTCTTACTGAAGGTCGAAGGTTTGGAGGCTCATTAGCTGATTTGCTCTCAGTTAGATCCGCGATTTCTTTGCCCGTCCTTCGCAAAGATTTTATGGTGGATGAGTATCAATTCTTTGAGGCTCGAGCATACGGAGCAGATATTGTGCTCTTGATTGTCGCCGCTCTTTCATCAACTCAGTTGAGTGATTATTACGCTCTGTCTCAGCAACTCGGCATGCGAGCACTTGTGGAAGTGCACTCTCGTGAGGAACTTGAACTGGCTATTGATATTGATGCCGAGATAATCGGAGTCAATTCGCGGAATCTCAAAGATCTCTCAATTGATCACGATGTCTTTTCACAATTGATCCCCTTGATTCCGAGCCAGGCTGTGAAGGTCGCTGAATCTGGTATCTCAACGAGGCAGGATGTCGTCTTCGCCCAGAAATGTGGTGCCGACGCCCTTCTAATTGGTGAGGCGCTCGTGCGAGGGGGCGAACCTCAATTAACTATGCGTGCGCTCTTAGGCGAAGGGTAAGGTTGCGACCCTTATGACAATTTCTGATCAACCAGAGATTATCGGCCATTTCGGACCTTACGGTGGGCGTTTTGTTCCTGAAGCCCTCATCGGAGCACTTGATGAGCTAGAGGCGGCGCACATCTCCGCTATGGCGGATGCCGCTTTTCAATCTGAGTTAAGAGATCTACACCTTACTTATACAGGTCGACCAAGCATCATTACCGAAGCGAAGAGATTTGCTGAGCATGCCGGTGGGGCACGAATTTTGCTCAAACGTGAAGATTTGAATCACACAGGAAGTCACAAAATAAATAATGTTTTGGGCCAAGCCCTTCTTACAAAGCGCATGGGCAAGAAACGCATTATCGCCGAAACTGGTGCTGGTCAGCATGGCGTTGCTGCTGCAACAGCTGCAGCGCTATTTGGACTTGAATGCGTTGTTTACATGGGATCGGAGGACACGCGTCGGCAAGCGCTTAATGTGGCGAGAATGAAATTACTCGGAGCAGAAGTAATCCCAGTAACGACTGGCTCAAGAACTTTGAAGGACGCAGTCAATGAAGCAATGCGTGACTGGGTAACCAACGTTGACAGCACGCATTACATGCTCGGTACAGTCGCCGGACCACATCCTTTTCCTACGATGGTTCGTGATTTTCAAAAGGTAATCGGAGAAGAAGCTCGATCACAAGTTTTGGAATTTGCCGGTCGACTCCCAGATGCAGTTCTAGCATGCATCGGGGGAGGATCAAATGCGATCGGGATTTTCCACGCGTTTATTCCTGACAAGGACGTAAAACTAATTGGTCTGGAAGCGGGAGGTGACGGCGTTGGAACAGGACGCCATGCCGCGACACTGACTGGTGGATCAGTCGGTGTATTACATGGGACTCGTTCTTATGTCCTTCAAGATGAAAATGGACAGACAATTGAATCTCATTCCATTTCTGCAGGTTTAGATTATCCAGGTGTGGGTCCTGAACATGCATTCCTTCATGACTCGGGACGTGCTGAGTATCGAGCAATTACTGATGATCAGGCTATGCAGGCATTCGCGCTTCTCTGCAAGACGGAGGGAATCATTCCTGCTATTGAAAGTGCGCATGCGCTTGCAGGTGCGTTGGATATTGGAAAAGAGTTGGGACCTGACTCGATCTTGCTGGTAAATCTTTCCGGGCGCGGAGACAAAGATGTCCAGACAGCGGCAGATTATTTCAAGATTGAACTTTGATGGCAACATCACTGGAACAAATGTTTGCGCGCCTACGCATGGAAGATCGTGCTGCTCTTATTGCTTACTTGCCTGCTGGTTTTCCCTCAGTCAACGGATCGAAAAAAGCCCTAGGGGTGCTTGCTCAAGCAGGAGTTGATGCAATTGAAATCGGGTTTCCATACAGTGATCCAGTAATGGATGGACCGATTATTCAAGCCGCTGCAGATATCTCACTTAAGTCAGGCACTGGCGCGAAAGAGGTTTTCGAGACACTCAGTTACGTAAACGACCTTGGTCTTCCATGCGTCGTGATGACGTACTGGAACCCGATTGAGAGGTATGGGATTGAACGTTTTGCGAAAGACATATCGGGCTTTGGCGGTTCAGGAGTAATCACTCCAGATCTAACAATTGAGGAGTCAGGAATCTGGGGAGGGGCCGCGAGCATCTCGGGAATTAATCGAATTTACGTTGTTGCCCCCAGTACCAGTGACAAGAGAATGAAGTCTGTTGTCGATCAGTGCTCAGGTTTTGTGTATGCAGCAAGTTTGATGGGGGTTACTGGTGGCCGCGCGACAGTATCCACCCAGGCTAGAGAATTGGTGGATCGGATTCGCGGCGCTTCCTCTCTTCCAGTCGCCGTGGGATTGGGCGTTTCGACACGAGAACAAGCCAGGGAAATCGCTGGATATGCCGATGGAGTAATCGTGGGCTCAGCCTTTATTAAGGTTCTTCTCGAAGCAGAGGATGAAGCTTCAGGACTCATAAAACTTCGAGAACTTGCTGATCAGTTGGTGGCCGGAGTTAGAGAAGGTAGATAAAGGCAAAATACCGTATTCTTTGCGAAAGCGATGTAAACCCTATTCGGCATTCACCTGCGGGCAAGAGATTGGATTTAAGTTGATGGCTCAGAAATCTGGTGGAGATAAAGTCACTCGTTACTTAGTTATCGGAATGGTGATCTTTGTTGTTCTTGTTGGAACGATCTTTTCAGTGATGAGTAATCGATCAAAGACCGCGGCCATTCCTTCGACAGTTTCCAAGGCTGATGGATACGGCATCGTCTTCAACGGGGATGTAAAAGGCAAGACAGTTGATATCTGGGAAGATTTGCAGTGTCCCATCTGCCAGCAATTCGAAAGTATCAATGGGGCTTACATAAAAGATCTCGTGGACGCTAAAAAGACCAAGGTGGTATTCCACCTGCTCTCATTTATCGGAACTGAATCAGTCCTTGCAGCCAACTCGCTTGCTTGCGCCGCAGATGAAGGAAAATTCCTACAGATGCATGCTTACCTCTATGCGCATCAAGGAAAAGAGAATACGGGTACGTGGTCCAATGCCGCCCTCATTAAAAGTGGGGCCGCGGTTGGACTCACTTCTTCAAAGTTTGTGAGTTGTGTAGATAAGGGCACCTATACAGGCTGGGTTGCGAATGTCGCCAATGATGGGTCTGCCCAGAATGTGACATCTACACCAACGGTCAAGGTCAATGGAAAAGAGATTGATCGAAACACTCAATATATGGATGCTGCGGCTTTCAAGAAGGCTGTAGAGGGTTAACAAACTTTCGTGTTGAAATCAATTCCGACACCGACGCGTTCGGAGTTCGGGATTGGTCCTCTCACCATTCACTTCTACGCGCTCTGCATTGTTGCTGGAATTGCAGTGGCGATTTTTTGGGGCGATCGGCGCTTTCGAAAGCGCGGCGGTGGCAGCAATGTTGTCGCTGACGTGGCCGTCGTGGCCGTTCCCGCGGGAATCATCGGTGGGCGCTTCTATCACTTGATCACATCACCCGATGCTTACTTTGGAGCTCAAGGCAAACCCTTCGATGCCTTAAAGATTTGGAATGGCGGACTTGGTATCTGGGGCGCGGTCGCCCTGGGTACTTACGGTGCATGGTGGCAGTACAGACGAATATCACGCAGGGGTCGCGAAGACATGCTTTCTTTTGCTCAATTCGCTGATTCATTAGCGCCGGGTGTGTTGGTTGCCCAAGCGCTAGGACGAATCGGGAATTGGTTTAATGCAGAACTTTTCGGCAAACCCACGAATCTTCCATGGGGTTTACAAATACCTCTGATCGATCGCCCTAATGGCTACGAGAATTTTCCCACCTTTCATCCGACTTTTCTTTATGAGGCGCTGTGGTGCATCGCGGTAGCACTCCTTATTGTCTTAGTTGAAAAACATTTGGTCGCGGGTCAAACATTCTTGCTTTACATCGGCATGTACTGCGTNAGTCACTTCGTATAGACACTGCTCACAGACTCGCTGGCCTTCGAATCAATGAATGGGTCAGCGTCCTAGTCGCTGCCTTTGCGTTTTCCGCTTTTAAGAGGGCTGGCATCGCATTTAGAAAAAACGGCCGTTTGCCTTGAGATAGGATGTTCTCATGACCCCACATGAATCACTTGAAGCCGTTTATCAACGAAATTTAGAACATCGCACCCATCGTGCGGGATGGCTTCGAGCGGCGGTCTTGGGCGCAAACGATGGAGTTGTCTCTACCTCGAGCCTCATGATCGGAATCTCCGCAGCTAGCGCACCGGGTTTCCTGGTGACAGCGGGCGTTGCGGGTATCGTTGCAGGAGCGATGTCTATGGCAGTTGGTGAATATGTCTCGGTACGCGCGCAGAATGATATTGAGGAGTCAGATCGCCTTTTGGAAATTGCTCATCTCGCTGAAAACCCAGAGGCAGAGTTGTTAGAGCTCACACATATCTACATCGACCGAGGCCTAACTCCAGAACTTGCCAACGAAGTGGCCGTAGCGATGCACGCTAAAGACCCACTTGCCGCGCATCTACGCGATGAACTAGGCCAACACCCCCACACTAAGGCGCGCCCAGTACAAGCCTCAGGTGCTTCCGCATCTGCGTTTATTAAGTCTCGTCCATTTGACGGGGATTTAAAGCCATTCGTAACTTCCTTAAGGTTTGATAGGCTCTGCCCAGATTTAGCGACACGTACTTGGGCCATTGTTGTCCCGCAATTTCATCGGACAACTGGAGAAGATCTCATGGCACTTACTTCTGATCTCACCCCACCCGCACAGGGTTTGTATGACCCTGCGTTTGAACACGATGCATGCGGCGTTGCCATGGTTGCTACCTTAAATAAAATTGCAACACACGAAATTGTTTCACTTGCACTAACTGCTCTTCGAAATTTGGAACACCGGGGAGCATCGGGAGCAGAACCCGATAGCGGAGACGGTGCTGGAATACTCATTCGGATTCCCGATGCTTTTTTTCGCGAGGTATTACCTTTCGAATTGCCTAAAGCGGGTTCTTATGTGGCAGGCATTGCATTCGTTGGACGGGGCGAGCAATTACGGGGAGATATCGAGAAACTCGCAAAGGAAGAAGGTCTTTCGATACTGGGGTGGCGCGCACTTCCCATTGATTCATCAACACTGGGTAAGACGGCTTTATCCGTTATGCCCGATTTTGAGCAGATTTTTCTTGCGGGTGCTCACGGAGAAAGCGGTCTTGAATTAGATCGTTTGGCTTACTGCTTACGAAAGCGCGCAGAGCATTCTCTTAACGTTTATTTCCCATCTTTGTCTTCCCAAACGATTGTCTATAAGGGAATGCTCACCACTGGCCAATTGGAGGAATTCTTTCCGGACCTCCTCGATAAGCGTGTTAATTCTCCGTTGGCTCTGGTGCATTCTCGTTTTTCGACAAATACATTTCCGTCATGGCCTCTGGCTCATCCTTATCGTTTCATCGCGCATAACGGGGAGATCAATACGGTTAAGGGAAATAGAAATTGGATGCGCGCTCGCGAGGCGCTACTAGCCAGTGATCTGATTCCTGGAGATTTAACTCGCCTTTTCCCAATTGTCGATCAAGCCGGCAGCGATTCGGCCTCATTTGATCAAGTTTTAGAGTTGCTTTATCTAGGAGGGCGCTCGCTTCCTCATTCCATTCTCATGATGATTCCTGAGGCATGGGAGAACCACGCTTCGATGACAGAGTCTCGTCGAGATTTCTACGCCTTTCATGCCTCGTTAATGGAACCTTGGGACGGTCCGGCCTGCGTAACGTTCACTGATGGCCATCAAGTCGGGGCAGTTCTAGATCGCAATGGACTTCGTCCATCTCGCTACTGGGTAACTGACGATGGTTTGGTTGTTTTAGCGAGTGAAGTCGGCGTGCTAGATATTCCGGCAGAAAAAATTGTTCGTAAAGGTCGTCTGCAACCTGGAAAAATGTTTTTAGTCGATATTGAAGCGGGTCGAATAATTGAAGATGAGGAAATCAAGTCTGAGTTAGCAAATTCCGCTCCTTACGGGGAATGGCTACATGCCGGCATGGTCAAACTCGTTGATCTGCCTGCTCGCGAGCACATCGTTTATCCTCACTCATCTGTTCTTCGTCGCCAACGTGCGTTTGGGTACACCGAAGAGGAAATTCGACTGCTGATCACGCCAATGGCTCGCAATGGAGCCGAACCCTTGGGTTCGATGGGCACGGACTCGCCAATCGCCGCGCTATCCAATCGTCCTCGTCTTCTGTTTGATTATTTTTCGCAGCTATTTGCTCAAGTTACAAACCCTCCTCTCGACGCTATTCGAGAAGAATTAGTAACTTCTTTGAGTGGGGCAATCGGTCCCGAACACAACCTTCTTGACCCTGGGCCATCTTCGTGTCGGCAAATTCAACTGGATTTCCCCGTCATTGATAATGATGAATTGGCAAAGATTATTCACGTTAATGCAGACGGAGATCATCCAGGATTTAAAACGCTCATTGTGCGCGGCCTATTTCCCATCGCTGGTTATGGTGAGTCGTTACGTGAACGCTTAGAAGAGATTCGGGCCGAAGTATCGGCAGGAATTGCAGATGGTGCACGTCTCATCGTGCTTTCTGATCGCGATGGCGATGCAGATAATGCGCCTATTCCATCTTTACTTTTGACCGCCGCCGTTCATCACCATTTGATTCGTGAAAAGACTCGCACGAAGGTGGGACTGATCGTTGAAGCAGGTGATGTTCGTGAAGTTCATCATGCGGCATTACTCGTTGGTTATGGGGCGGCCGCAATAAATCCTTATCTCGCCATGGAAAGCGCAGAAGATTTGGTTCTCCAAGGAGTTATCAAGGGCATTGCTCCTGAAAAAGCGGTGAGAAATCTTATTAAGTCCCTCGGTAAAGGTGTCCTGAAGGTAATGTCCAAGATGGGCATTTCAACAATTGCTTCATATACTGGCGCTCAAGTTTTCGAAGCAATTGGACTTTCGCAAGAGCTCGTTGATGAATATTTCGTGGGCACCACATCACGATTAGGTGGAATCGGCTTAGAAATCGTCGCTGAAGAAGTAATTGCTCGACACCACATCGCCTATCCGCCAGGCGGAGAAGTTCCTGGAACCAAGCGACTACCAATTGGTGGCGAATATCAATGGCGCCGCGACGGCGAACCTCATCTCTTCGATCCAGAAACCGTCTTCACGCTGCAGCATTCGACTCGCAATAAACGTTATGACGTTTTCAAGCGCTACACAACTCATATTAATGATCAGAGTAAAGCGCTGATGACTTTGCGGGGACTTTTTGCTTTTCGAACAGATCAACGTCCTTCACTATCAATCGATGAAGTAGAACCAATTTCGGAAATCGTAAAGCGATTTTCAACGGGCGCAATGTCCTACGGATCCATTTCGCAAGAAGCGCACGAGACCATGGCGATTGCGATGAATAGATTGGGCGGAAAATCCAACACAGGTGAAGGGGGAGAAGATCCCTCGCGCTTTATCGCGATGCCAAACGGTGATTCAAAAAGATCTGCGATCAAGCAGGTTGCCAGTGGACGTTTTGGTGTGACAAGTGACTACTTAGTAAACGCTGACGATATTCAGATAAAGATTGCCCAAGGTGCAAAACCGGGTGAGGGCGGTCAACTTCCGGGCAACAAGGTTTATCCATGGATCGCCGAAGTTCGCTATTCGACACCCGGCGTTGGTCTTATTTCACCTCCTCCTCATCACGATATTTACTCGATTGAGGATTTGGCTCAACTTATCCACGATCTAAAGAATGCCAATAAGAATGCACGCATTCATGTGAAGTTGGTTGCGGAAGTAGGAGTTGGAACCGTTGCTGCGGGAGTCAGCAAAGCTCATGCCGATGTGGTTCTCATTTCTGGTCATGATGGCGGAACTGGAGCATCCCCACTTACATCTCTTAAGCATGCTGGAGCGCCGTGGGAACTTGGTTTAGCTGAAACGCAACAGACCTTGCTGCTCAATGGCTTACGCGATCGAATCGTTGTCCAAACTGATGGTCAATTAAAGACGGGTCGTGACGTTGTTATCGCAGCCTTGTTGGGTGCGGAAGAATTTGGATTTGCTACTGCGCCACTCGTTGTTTCAGGTTGCGTGATGATGCGAGTGTGTCATCTTGATACTTGCCCCGTAGGAGTTGCGACTCAAAATCCTGAACTTCGTAAGCGATTCTCTGGCAAACCAGAATTTGTGGAAACTTTCTTTGAATACATTGCACAGGAAGTTCGCGAATACTTAGCCGAAATCGGATTTAGAACAATTCAAGAAGCAGTCGGCCATGTAGAAGCGCTAGAGACAAAAGATGCGGTCGACTATTGGAAGGCAAGCGGTCTGGATCTCGCTCCATTGCTCGTTCGTCCGTCGGTGGTTGGTTCGCTTCATCAGACCGTCGCCCAAGATCATGGCTTAGGTGCCGCGCTAGATAATTTGTTAATCGAAAGATCCCAGTCAGCTCTGCAGGAAGGCAAGAAGGTAAGTTTTGAGACAGAAGTACGAAATGTGAATCGTACTGTCGGAACTATGTTGGGGGCGGAGATAACTCGTAGATTTGGGAGTGATGGTCTTCCCAAGAATTCAATTGACATTACTTTGAATGGTTCTGCGGGACAATCACTTGGGGCGTTCATACCCTCAGGCCTCACCCTTCGCCTCTTCGGGGACTCAAATGACTATGTAGCTAAGGGAATTTCCGGAGGCAGGGTCATATTGGCACCAAATACGAAGAGCCTCTTTAAATCTGAAGAAAATGTGATTGCAGGAAATGTGATTGGCTATGGAGCAACTTCTGGAGAGATATTTATTCGAGGAGTAGTTGGAGAAAGGTTCTGCGTTCGAAATTCTGGCGCAGTGGCCATTGTCGAAGGAATCGGCGATCATGGATGCGAATACATGACTGGTGGGACAGTTGTTGTTCTAGGCCATACCGGTCGCAATTTCGCGGCAGGAATGTCCGGTGGACGAGCGTTCGTTCTCGATCTGGATGAATCTCTTGTCAATAAAGAGATGGTAGATATTGTCTCCGTTCCGACCGAACAGCGTGCCCATTTACGAACAATGATTGAAGAGTTCCAGACCGAAACCGAATCACGTGTTGCAAGAGAATTACTGAGCGACTGGAATGAATCTCTTCATCGATTCTCGATGGTGATGCCTCGCGATTACGCTCGAGTCTTATCTGCCATGGAGAGAGCGCTTGGCGAAGGGTTGCCTAGAGATCACTACGTCATGGAGGTTGCAAATGGCTGATCCAAGAGGATTTCTTAACACTCCGCGGGAGTTGCCAAAACGCCGTCCAGTAGATGTTCGTATTCAGGATTGGAAGGAAGTTTACGAACCTCAAGATCTAACTCACCTGCAGAAGCAAGCGGGTCGTTGCATGGATTGCGGAATTCCATTTTGTCATCAAGGTTGCCCCCTTGGAAATCTCATTCCTGAATGGAACGATTTGATTTGGCGAGGCGATATGAACGAAGCGATTGATCGCCTTCATGCTACAAATAATTTCCCTGAGTTCACTGGTCGACTTTGCCCAGCACCATGCGAAACTGCTTGCGTGGTTGGAATAAATGCCGATGCCGTGACAATCAAGCAAGTTGAATTACGCACTATTGAAGAAGCTTTCGCATCCGGAAAAGTTCACCCACTGCCACCCGATCGACTCACTGGCAAGACGATCGCAGTTATTGGCTCTGGCCCAGCCGGATTGGCTGCTGCACAACAACTCACACGTGCTGGACACACTGTCGCGGTATATGAGCGAGCCGAAAAAATCGGCGGATTGATGCGTTATGGAATTCCGGAATTCAAACTTGAAAAATCGATATTAGATCGGCGAATCGCACAGATGGAAGCCGAGGGAACTCGATTCCGTGCCGGAGTAGATGTTGGTAACGAAATCACGGGACATCAGCTTCGTTCACGTTACGACGCGATCGTTTTAGCGGTAGGCGCGACTCAATGGCGCGATCTTCCAATTCCAGGACGAGATCTTCGAGGGATTCATCAAGCGATGGAATATCTTCCATGGGGAAATAAACAGGCGCTGGGTGATTCCGCTGAAGAAGGGATCAACGTTGCTGGTAAGGACGTTGTGATTCTTGGCGGCGGCGATACCGGAGCCGACTGCCTTGGTACGGCAATTCGACAGGGAGCTGCCAGCGTTACTCAATTAGAAATCATGCCACGACCGACTTTGGAACGCCCCTCTTCGCAACCTTGGCCGATGTACCCAATGCTGTTTAGAGTTTCCAGTGCGCACGAGGAATTAGACAACCGAATCTTCTCTGTTTCGACTCAACGTTTTATTGGAGATGAGCAAGGCAACGTTGCCTCTTTAGAATTAATCGAAACTCAGTTTGTTGATGGAAAATTTGTCCCTGTACCAGGAACCGAACGTTTGATTCCAGCGCAAGCCGTGTTTCTAGCAATGGGATTTACTGGACCCGAAAAGAGTGCTTTGTTAACCCAACTTGAAATAGAACTCGATGAACGTGGCAATATTAAAAGAGATGGTGACTATCAAACATCTTCAGAGACCATTTTCGTTTGTGGAGATGCAGGCAGAGGTCAATCACTTATTGTTTGGGCAATTGCAGAAGGTAGAAGTGCGGCATCGGCCGTTGATCGCTTCCTGACAGGTCATACTCAATTGCAAGCTCCGATTGCGCCAACGGTCCGACCCTTGATGGTTTAAGGTAGCGGCATGCGTAGAGCGAAAATTGTTTGCACCATGGGTCCTGCTGTCGATAGCCCGCAAAAAGTGAAAGAACTCATTGAGGCGGGCATGAATATGGCTCGTCTTAATCTTTCTCACGGAAGCTATGAGGAGCATCAAGGACGTTTAGATCTTGTCCGAGCAAGCGCAAAAGAGCACGGAATTGCAATTGCGGTTCTGGTGGATCTTCAAGGACCAAAAATCCGTTTGGCACGCTTTTCGCATGGCCCTCACGATCTTGCTCGTGGGGACGTGTTCACAATTACCACCGATGAGGTGGAAGGCACCAAGGATCGAGTTGGCACTACGTATAAGGGCTTGCCGGGAGATTGCAAACCAGGGGATCGGATCCTCATCGATGATGGGAAGGTGACAGTCGAAGTTACGGCAGTTATGGGCAACGATGTCGTCACTAAAGTTATCGAGCCTGGCGCGGTTAGTAACAACAAGGGAATCAATCTTCCCGGAGTTGCAGTGTCCGTACCCGCACTTTCTGAGAAAGATATGGACGATCTCCGATGGGGCTTGCGCGCCGGAGCTGATTTCATAGCGCTCTCGTTTGTTCGAAGTGCCGCAGATATCGTTGACGTTCACCGAATTATGGATGAAGAAGGAATTCGAATTCCCGTCATTGCGAAGATTGAAAAGCCTCAAGCCGTAGAAAATATCGAAAGCATTGTTGCGGCCTTCGATGGCATCATGGTCGCGCGCGGTGATCTCGGAGTTGAATTACCAATCGAGGATGTGCCTTTGGTGCAGAAGCATTGTGTGGAGTTGGCACGTGAAGCGGCAAAGCCAGTGATCGTTGCTACCCAAATGTTGGATTCGATGATTACCAATTCAAGACCAACTCGCGCCGAAGCAACAGATTGCGCAAATGCCGTTCTTGATGGTGCGGACGCACTGATGCTTTCTGGGGAAACAAGCGTTGGAGATTTTCCCATTGAGTCTGTCGCGACGATGGCCAGAATCATTGAACGCACGGAGGAAGGCGGGCTTAATCGCATCCGCCCTCTTCTTCACACACCGCGCACTAAGGGCGGCGCTATTACGAAAGCCGCTACTGAAGTCGGCGAAATTGTTGGAGCAAAGTTTTTAGTGGCGTTCACGCAAAGCGGAGATTCTGCTCGAAGAATGGCTCGTTTGAGATCACCGATTCCTGTTCTGGCAATGACGCCCGAGGTCGGAACCTATAACCGCTTGGCACTTTCGTGGGGAGTTGAGTCCATGCTCGCTCCGGTCGTTAATCACACAGATGAGATGGTAAAACAAGTCGATACCATTCTGATGAATTCGGGTCGGGCCGTAGCGGGAGACACCATCATGATTGTCGCCGGCGCACCTCCTGGAATTCCTGGCTCGACAAACGCTATGCGTGTGCACCGAATAGGAGATGCAGTCGCTGGCGTAGCTCCTGCGTATCGCTAGAGGGTTCTGCTTCGACCAATTCTTTTCGCTAGACTATGGCTCGCGCCTCGGTACTCCAACGGTAGAGAGGGCAGTCTCAAACACTGCATAGTGTCGGTTCGAATCCGACTCGGGGCACATGAACTCAACCCAAGCCAGCGCTGGTACGCGAGCGCGAATACTTGTGGCTGAGGATGAAACTATTATTCGAATGGACCTCGTTGAAATGCTTATCGAGGCTGGTTATGACGTTGTAGGCCAAGCGAGCAATGGTCAAGAAGCAATCGCGATGGCGCGTGAACTTGTTCCAGATTTAGCAATACTCGATGTCAAGATGCCAATCTTGGATGGCATCTCTGCCGCGGAAGAAATAATTAGTATTGCTCCGGTTCTTATGTTGACGGCCTTTAGTCAAAAAGAATTGGTTGAGAGGGCCAGAGACGCGGGAGTCATGGCCTACGTGGTCAAGCCCTTTTCGATAGATGATTTGAACCCTGCCATTGAAATAGCCATGAGTCGTCACAAGCAGATGGCAACCCTAGCTCGTGAGGTAGATGATTTAAATGATCGACTTGAAACTCGGAAATTGATCGATCGTGCGAAGGGCATCCTCATGCAGGCTTTAAGCATCTCTGAGCCGGAGGCGTTCTCCTGGATTCAGCGAGCCGCGATGGACCGCCGTATGAGCATGAAAGAGGTGGCACTTGCGGTCATCTCTCCATCGGCCGTTCCGGAGAGATGATTCTCGCCTAAATATCTCGTTGCAGAACATTTCATTTACGTTACAAGTTCGTTATAAGTTCACTTTTGACTCATTTTTCATTGCCAGTAGTGCTTGGCAACGGTAACCTTTCCACCTCCCTGTCCCGGGACACAAGTAACAGGAAGGCACTACATGAAGAAGACGTATCGTGCTATCAGCATCGTTGCATCCATTGCAATGGTTGCTACAGCACTTGTAGCTGGAACTTCTGCAGCAACTGCTGCAGCGGCAAAGGTCCTTACTATTTCAACTGATCTACCTCTTCAAGGTTCATCATTCGATTCAAATGATTCGACAAACAAGGCAATCGCTTTGTACTTGAAGCAGATCAACTACAAGGCTGGCAAGTACACAGTCAAGTTGAAGATCTATGACAATGCCACGGCCGCTAAGGGTGGATGGGATGACGCTAAGTGCGCCGCCAACGCTCAAGCACACGTAGCAAACAAGACTGAAGTTGCTGTAATGGGAACTTACAACTCAGGTTGCGCAAAGATCATCGTGCCTATTCTTAACCAAGCACCTGGTGGCGCAATGACAATGATTTCAAACGCCAACACAAACCCAGGTCTTACAAAGACATGGAATCCAGGCGAGCCAGATAAGTACTATCCAAAGGGCATTCGCAACTACGGTCGCGTCTGCACAACGGATGATGTTCAAGGTTCTGCTGCTGCCCAGTACGCAAAGTCAATTGGCGTTAAGAGCGTCTATGTTTTGAACGACACACAGACCTACGGTCAAGGTGTTGCACAGGCATTCACGACCGAAGCCGTCAAGCAGGGCTTAACTGTCCTTTCCAGCGGCGCCTACGGCGAAGGCTGGGATTCAAAGCAGTCTTCATACGAAGCCCTCTTTACAAAGATCAAAGCTCTTAAGCCAGACATGCTCTATGTTGGTGGAATCTTCGACAACAACGGTGGACAACTCGTAAAGGACAAGTTCAAGGTTCTTGGAGACAACACAGTTGTTAAATTCATGGCTCCAGACGGATTTACTGGATACCCAGACTTCAACAGCATGCCTGAAGCAGATGGAGCAATCCTCTCCTTCGCTGGCCTTTCAACTGAACTTCTTCTTAAGAATGCACCTAATGGTGCAGGCGCGAAGTTCGTAAAGGCTTACAAGGCCACCTACAAGAAGGATCCAGTTGGTTCATACCCAATCTACGGCGTAGCTGCAGTCCAAGTTCTCTTGGCAGCAATTGCAAAGTCAGATGGAACCCGCAAGGGCGTAACCAACGCAATCTTCTCTGGCTCGGGAATCACAATTCCAGCCGCTTCTTCAGTGCTTGGTAAGGCGCTTGTAATCAGCACCTTGTCGGGAGATACATTGGCGAAGGACATCAGTAACGCTTCAGGCTTGGACAGTTAAGTAAATAGTCCGAAGTCATAGTTGAAAGACATCGTTTGAAGCGAGTTGATGGGGCGGGCTTAAAACCTCGCCCCATCAACTTTTCTTTATTGTGAATTAGAAGTTCTAGATCTTTTCGTTCTTAGCTGTATTAGGATGAGCCACTTATCGACGAGGCTTTAAAGGAGCGCGCGTGTCAATATTCACTAGCGGGTATCAAGCTCGGTTGGATCGTCGACGCTTCTTCGAACGCTCGCTGAGCACCGTAGCCGGGTTCGGCATTCTGTTTTGGCTAGGAATTAACTTCGTCAAGTCCCCATCGCAGTTCTTCCAAGCTTCTCTCATCGGTTTAAGCAATGGTGTGCTTTATGCACTGATCGCTTTGGGTTACACGTTGGTGTATGGAATTATCGAACTCATTAACTTTGCGCACGGAGATCTGTTCATGCTCAGTGCGGTCTTCTCTGCGAACTTCATTACTGTCTGGTTTCACAAAGATTCCTCCGGCCCTGCGGCCTGGGGTGTTTTCCTCATGTGCCTTCTCACCGTTATGATTTTTGCTGCAACAATAAATGTTGGGATCGAACGCTTTGCTTATCGGCGCCTTCGTCGAGCACCTAAACTCGCTCCTCTCATCACGGCCGTTGGTGTTTCGTTTGTACTCCAGTTCATTGGTTTACGTTGGAATGGTTCCGGCCCTAAAACCTGGAATAGCGTTTTGCCTGCAGGAAGTTTTCATATCGCCTCAGTTAGTATTCCCTTCACAACTATTCTTTCTTTCGCAATTACAGCCCCCTTGCTTCTCCTTATGTCATGGATCGTGACACGAACAAGGCAAGGAAAGGCGATGCGAGCAACTGCACAAGATCAAGATGCCGCGCGCCTGATGGGAATCAACGTGGATCGAACAATCTCTTTCACCTTCGCACTTGGTGGAGCGCTAGCAGGAGCCGCCGGACTTCTCTTTCAGCAAACGCGTGGTCTGACTAGCTACAACTTAGGTTATCAACTCGGTCTCATTGCTTTCACCTCTGCGGTCATGGGCGGAATTGGAAATCTTCAAGGAGCAGTCCTTGGAGCTTTACTCATTGGACTCGTTCAAGGTCTCAATGATGGTCTCCCAATCGGATTGGGTCAGCAATGGTCACAGACTGTGGTCTTCTCGATTTTGATTCTCTTGATGGCTTTTAGACCGACGGGCCTTCTGGGCAAAGCCGTTACTGAGAAAGTGTGATGACCATGAATATTCTCAAGCGAAAAGCGAAGAAGCAGAAGCAAAGTGCAAGCCACAAGAAGTGGACCATTGGCTTTCTTATCGCGGCGGTTGTGATCTGGATTTTCTATACCTATATTATGGGGAACCTGCCTGACGGGCCACAAACAGTTTTCCAGAATTGGCTACCTCCAACCACAGTCAATGAAGCGATGGTCTGGGTAATTTGTGCACTTGGATTGAATATCGTTGTTGGTTATGCGGGACTGCTGGATCTAGGCTTCGTCGCATTCTGGGCGATCGGTGGTTATAGCGCAGGTTGGTTCATGTCCACTTTCTTTCAACAAGCAAATTTTCATTTTCTTTCTCCAAAAGATGTGGCTAAACAACCAGGTATTCACCTTACTTTTTGGGTAGTCCTGGGGCTCGGTGGTCTGATTTGCGCGATGTTTGGAATTATCATCGGCGCGCCAACTCTGCGTTTAAAGAGTGATTACCTCGCATTAGTCACCCTTGGATTTGGCGAAATCATCCCGCAGTTCTTTACGAATGGTGAAAACATTGGTGGTTTCAACCTCTCCAACGGTACTAAAGGAATTTCGCCCGTTGACAACATTTCGATAGGCCCAAGGATCCTCGGTCCATTTGATTTCAGCTGGAAATTTGCGATTTTCGTTTTCTTGACCGCCGTCATGGTCTTCATTTCATTGCGATTGCGCAAAGGTCGCTTGGGACGAGCTTGGCTTGCTATCCGCGAGGACGAGCTCGCGGCGAGCATGATGGGAGTACCACTAATGTCGACCAAACTTGCGGCCTATGCCGTGGGCGCATTTAGCGGTGGAGTTGGTGGTGTTGCTTTTGCAACGCACGTTAACGGCGTTTTCGCGGATCGTTTCAATTTCTCAATCTCGATTATCCTTTTAGCGATGGTCGTATTAGGCGGC
Source organism: Actinomycetota bacterium (assembly GCA_026392695.1). Taxonomy (GTDB): domain Bacteria; phylum Actinomycetota; class Actinomycetes; order Nanopelagicales; family Nanopelagicaceae; genus QYPT01. The sequence continues at coordinate 30,287 of JAPLBP010000116.1, forward strand.
ATGGGAAATGTTTGGGGAGTAATGGTGGGAGCGCTCTTAGTAGCGTGGATCAACTCAACTGGCTTGCCCGCTTTTGGAGATCTAGTGAACACCACTTTCAATACCAATATAAATTTTCCTTCATATAACTTCCTACTCTTCGGAGGGGTACTTATCTTGATGATGCTCTTTAAGCGAGAAGGCATGATCCCGGAATCTCGCTTGAAGGCAATACTTCATGAGGCAGATGACACCACTTCCAACGTTGGGGGAGCACACTAATGAGCAGCGCTCTCACAGCCAAGGAGATTACGGTCCGCTTCGGGGGTCTTACCGCGGTTAATAATGTTTCTTTTGATATTCCGACCGGTAAAATTGTGAGCCTTATCGGTCCTAACGGTGCGGGCAAGACAACGTTCTTCAATGTTCTAACCGGTCTTTACAAGCCAACTAGTGGAAATGTGCTCTTCGGTGAGGAAGACATAACAGCTCGCCCTCCGCACAAGATCGCTTCAGGTGGAGTAGCAAGAACTTTCCAAAACATTCGTCTCTTCGGTTTAATGACCGCTGAAGAGAACGTGATGGTTGCCATGCATTCTCATTTAAAGGCGGGAATTATCGCGACAATTCTAGGCACGCCTGGACAAAGACGTGAGGAAAAGATGGCGCGCGACGAAGCACGAGCCCTTCTTGATTTCGTAGGTATCGGAAAATGGGCTGGGGAATATGCTCGCAATCTCTCCTATGGGGATCAACGTCGTCTCGAAGTTGCTCGAGCGCTAGCGCTGAAACCAAAAGTCTTGCTACTTGACGAGCCAACAGCAGGAATGAACCCTCAAGAGTCATTGACGTTTATTAATTTCGTTTACAAAGTCCGAGACGAGCAGGATGTTTCTATTTTGCTCATCGAGCACGATATGAGTGTGGTGATGTCTGTATCAGAACGAGTGACAGTCTTGGATCAAGGCGAGAAAATCGCAGAAGGTTCACCCGCTGAAATAAAGGCCAACCAACGAGTTATCGAGGCTTACCTCGGAAAAGCAAAGGGAGAGAAGGCATGAGCGCTCTTCTGGAAGTTAAGGATCTCAAGGTTGCATACGGATCAATCTTGGCGGTTAAGGGACTTTCCCTCACTGTCAATGAGGGCGAAATCGTGACCTTGATCGGTTCCAATGGCGCGGGCAAATCCACAACGCTGCGCACAATCTCTGGTTTGCTCAAGCCCAAAGAGGGAACCATTACTTTTATGGGTGAGCGCATAGAGGGACGCCCTGGTCACGAAATTGTGGCGAAAGGTTTGTGCCAGTCACCTGAAGGTCGTCGAATTTTTCCTCGGATGTCGGTTCGAGAGAATCTTGATCTTGGAGCGTTTTTGCGAAATGACAAAGCTGGGATCGAAGCCGATCGTGAGAGAGTCTTGGATTTATTTCCACGCCTACGTGAGCGTTACGAGCAAAAGGGTGGCACGATGTCTGGCGGTGAACAGCAGATGCTTGCTGTAGCACGAGCAATGATGGGGGCGCCTAAGTTGTTGCTGCTGGATGAACCGTCAATGGGACTTGCGCCAGTTCTTGTAGACATGATCTTTGAAACGATCATTAAGATTCGAGAACAAGGAATCACGATTCTTCTCATTGAACAAAATGCTGCTGCGGCCTTAGATGTTGCAGATCGTGCCTATGTTTTGGAATCAGGACTCATCAAGATGAGCGGAATCGCTTCTGATCTCGCCAAAGATGAAGCCGTTACCAAGGCCTATCTCGGGGGATAAATTCTACCGCTCGGCCAAGATCATGCAGGTAATGCGCGCAGTGCACGTTCGCTGTCCCGCCTCATTAGTAATTACGATCTCGTAGCAGCACATTGTTCGGCCAAGTGAAACGGGAGTAGCAACTGCTGTCACAAAGCCTTCTGTGACGGTCCGATGATGCGTTGCATTAATATCCACTCCGACGATTTTTCGATTTGGACCTGCATGAAGTGCAGTTCCGATGGAACCAAGACTTTCCGCTAGTACTACGTTTGCTCCGCCGTGTAAGAATCCGAGTGGTTGTGTGTTTCCTTCCACCGGCATGGTCGCAACAAGCCGTTGAGGGCTAGCTTCGGTCACTACGATTCCCAACTTCTGATCAAGTGCAGCAAATCCTCTTACATTTAGGATTTCCAAATAATTGATTTCTTTTTCCTCGCTCATAGCCGATGAGTCTAACTGAAGTACGATGTCTGACATGGGCTCCAAACTTCTTCTCATTGATGGCCATTCCATGGCTTACCGAGCCTTCTATGCCTTGCCGGCCGAGAATTTCACTACGGTAAATGGTCAGCACACGAACGCGCTTTATGGTTTTGCAACGATGCTTATCTCGCTGATTCGCGACGAAAAGCCAACCCATATCGCCGTTGGATTTGATGTCTCACGGAAAACTTTTCGAACGCAGGTGTATCCGGAGTATAAAGCGACCCGTTCCGCCACTCCTGATGAATTTCGATCGCAGATGGGCCTACTCCATGATTTAGTGAAGGCCTTCGGCGTATCTCAATTTGAACGAGAAGGTTTTGAAGCAGATGACATTTTGGCCACCCTCGCCACAAAGGCACAGGCGAAAGGGTTAGAGGTTCTCATCTGCTCTGGCGATCGAGACACGTTCCAACTCGTCAATGATGCAGTCACGGTCCTCTATCCCAAGAGGGGTGTGAGTGACTTGGCGAGAATGACGCCAGCGGCGGTTTTCGAAAAATATGGAATGTCCCCGAGCCAATATCCAGACTTTGCGGCTTTGCGAGGCGACCCCAGTGACAACCTTCCCTCGGTGCCAGGGGTAGGCGAGAAGACCGCAGCGAAGTGGGTCGTTGAATACGGAAGTCTGAGTCAACTCATCTCAAATGTTGAAAAGATTTCAGGAAAAGTCGGAGATTCTCTACGAGCCAACATAGATGTCGTTCTTCGGAATCGAGAATTAACGCGCCTTCTTCACGATGTTCCAATCGAAGTGGATATAGAACAATTGGCATGGAGTGGAGTCGATCAGAGCGCCCTCTTCCCTCTTTTTGAAACTTTAGAGTTTCGTACCTTGAAGGATCGTTTAGCACCGTTGATGGGTGGGTCGGTACCCGCTAACAAAACCGAACTTGAGCCCTTGATGATGCTGGGATTCGATTCCTCGGAAAGGCTCATGTCATCGGAAGATCTCGATGAAAAGATTTCCCGACATACAGGGCTGATCGCCATTGCTTATGAAATTGTTGATGAAAAATTACACAGGTACTCCGTCGGCCTTTCGGCAAACGAAGGCTACGTAGTGCATTCCGCTCACCTAGGGGATTGGGCAAGCAGCGTAGCTATCGGCAAAATAATTCATGATGGAAAATCATTAGCACGAATTGCATCTCTCGCTGGAATCGCTTTTGATACTTCGCTGGCAGCGTATGTTGTGAATCCCGGGACTCGTGCGCAAGAACTCACGGACTTGCTGGATCGTTGGGGCGATGGGGCAAAAATTGAGTCTGCGGATCCCGATGCACGTCTAATAGAGTCTGCTTTGTCCTTGTTCCCACTCCATCAATCACTTCATCGAGAACTCATCGATCGTAACTCTCTTTTACTTTTTGAGAATCTCGAATTGCCAATTAGCGAGTTGTTGGGCCACATGGAACGCAGAGGCATTGCCGTGGATGCTAAAGGATTCCTGAAGCTTCGAGATTTCTTTGCAGGGGAGGTAGATCGAGAAACTAAACGAGCGCATGAGGTAGCTGGTCATGAGTTCAATGTTGCATCACCAAAGCAACTCCAAGTGGTCCTTTTTGATGAACTCAAATTGCCGAAGACTAAAAAGATTAAGACTGGGTACACAACGGATGCGGAATCTCTTGAGTGGTTAAGTGAAAAGACTCAACACCCGATTTTGGCTCAACTTTTGCGTATTCGCGAAACGAACAAGTTGAAAACGACCGTTGAAGGGTTATTGGCGGAAATTGGCAAGGACGGGCGAATTCATACTCATTTTCAGCAGACCGTAGCAGCAACTGGTCGCCTCTCATCCACTGGTCCTAACTTGCAAAACATCCCCGTTCGAACCGAAGAGGGACGAAAGATTCGCGACTGTTTCATACCCGGTTCGGGGTTTCGGGCACTCCTTACCGCTGATTACAGTCAAATTGAAATGCGGATTATGGCTCATCTTTCAGATGACACTCATCTACTCGCTGCTTTCGCATCAGGGGAAGATCTTCACTCTACTGTTGCCAGTGAAGTGTTTGGAGTTTCAGGGACTGCAGTTACTCCCGAAATGCGACGTCAAATAAAGGCCATGTCCTATGGTTTGGCATACGGACTTTCATCCTTTGGCTTGGCGGCCCAACTATCAATTTCACCTTCAGAGGCACAATCGCTTATGGATACCTATTTTGAAAGATTTGGAGGGATTCGCGACTATCTTAAAACTGTTGTTGAAGAGGCTAGAAAAGTTGGTTACACCGAAACGATTCTTGGTCGACGACGTTACTTGCCGGATTTAATGAACGACAATAGGCAGCGCAGAGAAATAGCTGAACGTATGGCGCTCAACGCACCGATTCAAGGTTCGGCCGCGGATATTATAAAAGAAGCAATGCTAAACGTGGAAAAGGCACTCGTTGCCGCCAAACTAAAGTCGCAGTTACTTTTACAAGTGCATGACGAACTTATCTTTGAGCTAGCAGATGGAGAAGAAGATGTGCTCAGTTCTTTGGTGCGAAAAGAAATGGGCAGCGCATTTGCGTTGAAAGCACCGCTGGAAGTTAGCATCGGGATCGGCGCTACTTGGAATGAAGCAGCTCATTAACTATTGACCGTCTGAACTAAAGTTATCCTTCATGGCCTCGAGATCTTGGGCTTCACTAGACACAACATTTGCTGCTTTTAATCGACCGCGTCCAATGGTCAGTATCAAAAGTCCAAAGCCCACCGAAAGTGTCGTGATTGCCAAACACCAACGTGGCGATTCAGTCTTTGAAAGCCAACCGCCAACTGCTGAACCTGCCGCGCTCATCGATCCTTCGATAGTCCAAAGCCACCCCATGGATGCAGTTGGGCTACCGGCCGGACGAACGGCCTCCATAACTTCCCAGTAGAAAACCTGTATCGCTCCGATTGTTAATCCTAGTAGGGCGCCTTCAATTGCTAAACTCCAACTGGGATAAGTAAATGCAAGTGGCAAGCAGATGATGAACCAAATCAAGTATGTCGTGCGAAATTGCGAAAGAGGCGACTTGCTTCTCGTAACTAGCCCGCCTATGAGCCCTCCGATAATATTTGCAATTCCCATGATGCCCAATATCCATGCGGTGTTGTGGGGCACCCCCTCCAGCGTTGCAAATGCGGGGACCGCAATGCTAAATGCGCCCCATCCAAAGCCGATGAACGCGCCCTCATACATGAGTACTCGCATCGCGGGGTGGCGCCAATTGGCACTTTCGCCCTCAATCTTTTTTTCTGGGACCCAGTCTCGTGAAACTCTGGTTATTGCCAGTGAGCCGCCGCCAATTGCGATAAACAAAGCGCAGATAAGCAGTCCGCTTCCGGGGTGAGAAGAAAGCGCGAGCATTGTTGCCATGATCGGTCCAATTACTCCGGCCGTACTCATCACTGAAGTGTCTAAGGCGTAGGCGGTGCGCAACTGACCCGGTGGAGCCAGAGTCTTCCAAAGTGGTCTCACTGAAAGGTTTATCGGCGGCGCACTAACACCCAAGATCAAAGCGATGGTGAGAATTGACGTTGCAGTATGCGCGAAATTGAGCACGATCAGCATTGCCACATAGGAGGGCACGAAGACTCGAAGCGGCCACTTATTTCCATACCGGTCAACTATCGATCCACGGGCAGCTGAGGTAATCGAACTAGCGAGGGAATTCGCCCCGATTGCTAGGCCGGCCAATGGAATCGATTTCGTATCATGGAAGGTTTTGAAAAATATCGTGAGCGGGAGGGCGCCATATGCCACACGTGCGGGAAAGGTACTCAGAATGATTGTTTTGACGTCGGGAGCGCTCAATAACTCTCTGTAGCGGGAAAAATTGGCCATAAACGACATAAGAGGGCGAGTCTAACCTGAGAACTAGCCCTCACCCAGAAAATACGGTCACAAAAGAAAGAAAAACGGTCTGATTGGACTCCAATGGTCCTGGAACCGTACCCTTAGCGCTCCTATTCCTACTACTTTCTATCCCTACGGAGCATCTTGAGCAACTCACCAGTAATCGCAATAAATGACGTTGGAACCGCCGCCGATTTCTTGGCCGCAATTGAAGGAACAATCCGAAATTTCAATGATGGAGACCTCGTTGAGGGCATCGTTGTACAGGTAGACCGAGATGAAGTCCTGTTGGACATCGGCTACAAGACTGAAGGCGTTATTCCTTCCCGTGAACTTTCCATCCGCCACGATGTAGATCCAAACGAAATCGTCAAGGTTGGCGAGAAGATCGAAGCTCTTGTCCTCCAGAAGGAAGATAAGGAAGGTCGTCTCATCCTTTCCAAGAAGCGTGCACAATACGAGCGCGCCTGGGGAGAGATCGAAGGCAAAAAAGAGCGTGACGAAGTTGTCACCGGAACTGTCATCGAAGTTGTTAAGGGCGGACTTATCGTCGACATCGGACTTCGTGGCTTCCTTCCAGCGTCACTCGTTGAGATGCGTCGCGTTCGCGATCTCACGCCGTACATTGGCAAGCAGGTCGAAGCTCGCATTATCGAATTAGATAAGAACCGAAATAACGTCGTGCTTTCCCGCCGTGCCTACCTAGAGCAGACTCAGTCAGAATCTCGCACGACTTTCCTCAATCAACTTCAGAAGGGTCAAGTTCGTACTGGAGTCGTTTCATCCATCGTGAACTTCGGCGCTTTCGTAGACCTTGGTGGAGTCGATGGACTCGTTCACGTTTCTGAGCTTTCTTGGAAGCACATTGATCACCCGGGCGAGGTCGTTGAAGTTGGCGATGAGGTGACCGTTGAAGTTCTCGAAGTTGATTTCGAGAGAGAGCGCGTATCGCTTTCACTCAAGGCAACTCAAGAAGACCCTTGGCAGGCATTTGCTCGTACGCACACCATCAATCAGGTTGTGCCGGGTCAAGTCACTAAGTTGGTTCCATTCGGTGCATTCATTCGTGTTCATGAAGGTATTGAAGGACTTGTTCACATTTCAGAGTTGGCCGAGCGCCACGTCGAGATTCCAGAGCAAGTTGTTCAAGTTGATGACGAACTCTTCGTAAAGATTATTGATATTGATCTAGAAAGACGAAGAATCTCATTATCGTTGAAGCAAGCCAATGAAGGCCATGAAGTTGAAATCGAAGCTTTCGATCCGACTCAATATGGAATGGCTGCTCGTTACGATGCTGAAGGCAACTTCATTTATCCTGAAGGCTTTGATGCAGAGTCACAAGAATGGAAGCCTGGATTCGAAACCCAACGCGAAGAGTGGGAGCGTCAGTACGCCGAGGCTCAAGCTCGCTTCATCGCTCACAAGAAGCAGAAGGCAGAAGCGCAAGCTGCAGACGCCGCCGCTGTGACTGAAGAAGTGGTCCCAGAGCTAGCCGCTGAAGTGGTCGCAGAGGTAGCCGCAGAGTAAGACCGAATTAAAGAAGAAGTGGCCGGCCTTGAGAATCATCTCGGGGTCGGTTTCTTCGTTTCTGGAGAATTTTCTCTTCGCAAGTAATAGAGTCACTCTGTGTTGATTATTGCCCTTACCGGTGGCATAGGCTCGGGTAAATCCTTGGTGGCTCGCTACTTTTTTGAATTAGGCGCCAAAGTAGTTGATGCTGATGATTTAGCTCGTTCGGCAATAGAGCGAGGTAGTAAGGGGTTCGATGAAGTCGTTGCCGCTTTTGGTGACGTCATTTTGAAAGACGGACACATAGATCGCCGAGCGTTAGCGGAAAGAATCTTTTCAGATCCAAACGCAAAGCGAACGCTGGAGGAGATTGTTCACCCGTTGGTGCGCCAGGGATATGAAGATGTTGTCGCTGGACTCAAAGACGACGAAATCCTCATTTACGAAATTCCTCTTCTTGTTGAAACTGGTGCTCAAGACAAATTCGACTTCACCATTACAGTCGAATCAGAAGAGGACCTAAGAACTGCCCGATTGCTTGAGCGCGGCATGTCTCGGCGAGATATTGAGGCTCGAATTCTCTCGCAAGCCTCTTCTGAGGCGCGCAGAAAGGCGGCCGACTTTATTATCGAGAACAATGGATCGGCTGATGACCTCTTAAGGCAGGTAGAACATGTATGGGAGAACGTGATTCCTAAAGTTCGCGCTGAATGAACCTGCCGCGGACTAGAATTGGAAAGTGCGCCCAATAACCGAAGTTCAAAGACGAGTTGAGCCATTCCAAGTCATTAGTGATTACGTACCCGCTGGGGATCAGCCGGAAGCAATCGAGGAAATCGCACGACGATTCACTCAGGGTGATCAAGATGTGGTCCTTTTAGGGGCGACTGGAACTGGTAAGTCAGCGACAACGGCATGGTTGATCGAAAAACTTCAACGCCCTACCTTGGTCATCGCACCAAACAAGACTTTAGCCGCACAGCTTGCCAATGAATTTCGCGAATTGATGCCAAACAACGCCGTTGAGTATTTTGTTTCGTATTACGACTATTACCAACCAGAGGCTTACGTTCCTCAAACGGACACTTTTATCGAAAAAGATTCAAGCGTGAATGATGAGGTGGAACGTCTACGTCACTCGGCAACAAACTCCCTCCTTACACGTCGTGACGTAATAGTTGTGGCAACCGTCTCTTGTATCTATGGATTGGGTACACCTCAAGAATATGTAGACCGAATGGTCAAGTTACGGGTCGGGGATGAGATTGAAAGGAATGTTCTGCTTCGTCGTTTTGTTGATATTCAGTACAAACGAAATGACATTGCCTTCGAAAGAGGTACTTTCCGAGTCCGCGGAGACACCATCGAAATTATCCCTATGTATGAAGAACTTGCTCTTCGAATAGAGATGTTCGGCGATGAGATTGAACGCATAACAACTCTCAATCCATTGACGGGGGAGATAGTCCGCGATGAAGTAGAGATGTACATCTTTCCTGCAACTCACTATGCGGCGGGACCCGAAACGATGAAAAGGGCGATCTCGGACATCGAGGCTGAATTGGCAATTCAGTTGGATACATTCGAGAGGCAGGGAAAACTGCTTGAGGCGCAAAGGCTCAGGATGCGCACGACTTTTGATATCGAAATGATGCAACAGTTGGGCTTCTGCTCTGGGATTGAAAACTACTCGCGACATATCGATGGGCGGGCCGCAGGATCGGGCCCCAATTGCTTGCTGGACTATTTTCCAGAAGATTTCCTTCTCGTTATCGACGAATCCCATGTCACCGTGCCCCAGATTGGCGCAATGTTCGAAGGCGATGCCTCACGAAAGAGGACGCTAGTGGATCACGGCTTTCGTCTTCCAAGTGCCATGGATAACCGTCCTTTGCGGTGGGATGAATTTCTTGAACGGGTGGGTCAGAAACTCTTTCTCTCTGCAACCCCGGGACCATATGAACTCAACAAAGTTGGCGGGGATGTCGTAGAACAAGTTATTCGACCGACCGGGCTTATCGACCCGAAGATCGTGCTTAAACCGATCAAGGGACAAATTGATGATCTTCTAAACGAGATCAACATAAGAGCCGCTAAGAACGAGCGAGTCTTAGTTACAACTTTAACCAAAAAGATGTCCGAAGACTTAACTGATTATCTACAGGAGCGCGGCGTTCGTGTCCGTTATCTGCATTCGGAAGTAGACACCCTTCGAAGGGTGGAATTACTTCGCGAGCTGCGCTCAGGAGAGTACGACGTTCTCGTGGGTATTAACCTGTTAAGAGAGGGACTTGATCTCCCAGAAGTTTCTCTGGTTTCAATTTTAGACGCGGATAAAGAAGGTTTCTTAAGGTCGGCCACTTCTCTTATTCAGACAATCGGTCGAGCCGCGCGAAACGTTTCCGGTGAAGTTCACATGTATGCCGACAACGTGACCAAATCTATGGCTAAGGCAATCGATGAAACCAATCGTCGAAGAGCGAAGCAAGTCGCCTACAATTTGGAGAGAGGCGTTGATCCTCAACCTCTTCGAAAGAAAATTGCCGACATCACAGACCTCATCACTCGCGAAAGTGAGGATACCCAAGAACTACTTTTAAGTTCGGGTCGAACTGGAAACCGTTCACGGACCCCCGCCATCGGCGTGCACTTGCAGCACGGCTCAGGGATGAAATTCGAGATTTAAAAAAAGAACTTCGAGGTATGGAAACGGCGGGGGTGTAAGTGAGCGCCGAATACTTAGTAGTTCGCGGAGCGCGTGAACATAATCTCAAGGATGTTTCAATCGAATTGCCACGCAACTCTCTCGTAGTCTTCACTGGACTCTCTGGTTCTGGAAAGTCCAGTTTGGCTTTTGACACCATTTTTGCTGAAGGCCAACGCCGCTACGTGGAGTCCTTATCTGCTTATGCTCGCCAATTTCTTGGTCAAATGGATAAACCCGATGTTGATTTTATAGAAGGGCTTTCACCGGCCGTTTCGATCGATCAAAAATCCACAAATCGGAATCCACGTTCCACCGTGGGAACGATTACCGAGCTTTATGACTATCTGCGTTTGCTTTTCGCTCGTGCCGGACGCCCTCACTGCCCTAACTGCGGGAAGCCAGTTTCTCGACAATCACCACAGCAGATCGTCGATCAAATCCTTCTTATGCCCGCAACGACCAAGTTCCAGATCTTGGCTCCCATTGTTCGTTCCCGAAAAGGCGAGTTCGTGGATCTATTTCAGGAATTGGCTGCCCAAGGGTATTCACGTGCTCGCGTGGATGGAACCGTTATCCAGCTTTCCGAACCACCAAAATTGAAGAAACAGGAGAAACATACGATCGAAGTCGTTGTTGATCGCTTGAGCGCCAAAGCCGATTCGAAGAATCGGCTCACTGATTCAATAGAAACAGCGCTAAAACTGGCCACTGGCATCGTCATCTTAGATTTCGTCGACTCCAAATCTGCCACGGATAAAGAGCGTACTTTTAGCGAACATTTGGCTTGCCACGATTGTGAACTCTCTTTTGAAGAACTTGAGCCACGTTCATTCTCTTTTAATTCACCTTTTGGAGCTTGTCCAGCGTGCACCGGTATTGGCACAAAATTGGAGGTGGATTATGACTTGATTATTCCGGATGATTCAATTTCAATCAATGAAGGCGCTATCGCACCCTGGTCTACCGGACAGACATCGGAGTACTTCCTTCGTCTTCTGGAAGCTTTATCCACAGAAGTAAAGTTTTCACTTGATAACCCTTGGAAGAAACTTTCGGCCAAGGCTCAAGAGGCAATTTTGCATGGTTTCGAATACGAAGTGCATGTTAAGTATAAGAATCGCTATGGCCGAGTTCGCAATTATTCGACTGGCTTTGAAGGAGTAATTCCTTTCATCCACCGTCGACACGGCGAAACCGACAGCGATTACAGTCGTGATAAGTACGAGGCTTATATGCGCGAGATACCTTGCCCGGTCTGCAAGGGTGCTCGGTTGAAACCTGAAGTTCTTGCCGTCACTATCGGAGATAAAAATATTGCCGAGATTTGCGAGTTATCGATCTCGGATTGCAACGCATTTCTTGAGCAGATTGAACTTAACGTAAGAGAAGGAAAGATCGCGGAACGAATTATGAAAGAAGTGCATGCTCGGCTGGGATTCTTACTCAACGTGGGTCTTGACTATCTTTCACTTGATCGGCCGGCCGCGACGTTATCGGGTGGTGAAGCCCAACGTATTCGACTTGCAACGCAGATTGGTTCGGGCTTGGTGGGCGTGCTTTATGTGCTGGATGAGCCGAGTATCGGTCTGCATCAACGCGATAACCGCAGACTCATTGAAACCTTGACACGGCTGCGGGACTTAGGAAACACGTTAATAGTGGTTGAACATGATGAAGAAACAATTCGCGCTGCCGATTGGATCGTCGACATTGGCCCAGGGGCGGGAGAACACGGTGGAAAAGTCGTCGTTTCTGGCTCATATCAAGAACTTATTGATTCGGATGAATCGATTACTGGAGCTTATCTTTCGGGACGAAAATCAATAGAAATTCCCGCCGTCCGTCGTCCAACCGATGCTAAGCGACGCTTGGTTATTAAAGGCGCGCGTGAAAATAATTTGAAAGATATTGAGGTTGCTGTCCCTCTAAGTGTTTTTGTAGCGGTTACCGGAGTAAGCGGATCTGGCAAATCCACACTTATTAACGACATTCTTTACACAACTTTGGCCAATAAACTCAATGGAGCACGGCTAGTTCCGGGGCGCCATCGAAGTGTGACTGGCGTTGATCTTCTGGACAAGGTGGTTCACGTAGATCAATCGCCTATCGGCCGCACTCCTCGTTCCAATCCAGCAACATATACGGGGGTATTCGACAAGATTCGGGCTCTGTTCGCGGAGACTTCCGAAGCAAAGGTTCGAGGGTATTTGCAAGGACGATTCTCATTTAATGTAAAAGGTGGACGATGCGAGAATTGTGCTGGAGACGGCACGATCACCATCGAAATGAACTTCCTCCCTGACGTTTATGTGCCTTGCGAAGTTTGTCACGGAGCAAGATACAACCGTGAGACTTTAGAAGTTCACTACAAATCTAAAACCATTGCAGAAGTACTTAATATGCCGATCGAAGAAGCGAGAGATTTCTTCGAAGCCGTGCCCGCAATTGCCAGATATCTTAAAACGCTATGCGATGTGGGACTTGGATATGTGCGGTTGGGTCAATCAGCCCCAACCCTTTCGGGTGGTGAGGCTCAGCGAGTTAAATTGGCAACGGAACTTCAACGTAGATCGACAGGGCGC
>JAPLBP010000060.1 GCA_026392695.1 Actinomycetota bacterium
ACGCCTGCTTCTCCGGCACGAGCTGTTCGACCAGCGCGGTGTAAATAATCCTTGTGATCGGTTGGTGCATCAACGTGCACAACCAATGAGATTCCATCAACATGGATACCACGCGCCGCAACATCTGTTGCAACAAGGGCTGCAGTTTCACTTGCCTTGAAATGTGCAAGGGTGCGGGTTCGAACTGCTTGTGATTTTCCACCGTGTAGTGCACCGACGGCTACACCAACGCTGGCAAGTTTGTCAGCAAGACGATCTGCTCCACGTTGTGTTTTCACGAACAAGATTGTGCGGCCATCGCGAGCTGCGATTTGAGCAGTGATCTCGTCCTTGTCACCTGGGTGCATCACAAGAACATGGTGCTCCATTGTGCTTACTGAAGCGCGATCGTTCTGTAGCGAGTGAGTCTTTGGATTATTGAGATATTTTTTGACAAGAGAATCAACGCCGCGATCAAGAGTTGCACTGAAAAGCAAACGCTGGCCATTTGGTCGAGCTTGATCAAGAATTTCCTTAACCACTGGTAAGAATCCCATGTCAGCCATTTGATCGGCTTCATCAAGAATGGTGATTTGTAGATCATCAAGTTGAACTTCGCCTCGGTTGAGAAGATCGATAAGGCGACCAGGTGTTGCGACAAGGATTGGGCAACTCTTACGCATTGCAGTGATCTGCTTTGCATATGGCATTCCTCCCGCGATAACAACGGAATCAAGCCGAACAGCTTTTGCCAACGGTGTGATGACATCGTTGATCTGTTGTGCTAGTTCACGCGTTGGAGTCAAAATCAAACCAAGTGGCTTATGTGGCGCTGCTTGCTTGCCTTGAAGGCGTGTAAGAAGAGCCAGACCGAAGGCAAGAGTTTTTCCTGAACCGGTTTGTCCGCGGCCCAAGATGTCGTGACCCTTGATTGCATCAGGAAGTGTCGCAACCTGAATTGGGAAAGGTGCGGCAATTCCCTGGCTAATAAGAAGTTGTGCAAGTTCTGGAGCAATTCCAAGATCGGTGAAACTCACATCAGTGAGTTCAACTAACTTATGGTGAAGAGCTTGCTCAGTCGTCTCTTGTTCGACATCAGAAATGTAATTGTCGTCTGCACCGAAATCTTCGCTGTAATGACTGTTTGAGAAATTCTTGCCTGAAGGTTGTGCAGCAGAGCGTGCGCGAGATGCGAAGTTGTTTGAAGAACTTGGCTTGTTGAAATTGCCGCGCTTCGGCGTTGCGATTCCGCTGTGAGCACTGCGAGTTCTTGGCGCTGGAGAGAAGGTTCTCTCTGATGAGGATGTTCGCTCTGATGAAGATCTGGCCGATGAGGAACGCTCTGAAGAAGAGGATCGCTCAGACGAATACGATCTTTCAGATGAAGCCGAAGAGCCAGTTGACGAAGGCGCAGTGCGCTTTCCACCAGGAATGAACTTCTCGCGCTTGCGAGGTTCGAAATTTGGACGACCATCACCACGGGCGGCATCGGCAAGGCGGGCATCGCGACGTGTGGTTGGACGAGTATCTGGAGTTGATGAGGTGCGATCGTTGTGTCGCGCCGGTGAAAACTTCTTTGGACTCGAGGCAGTGGTGCGCTCTGTTCTTGCTTGAGGGCGACGCTCATCAGAATTTGTGGAGCGATCAGAACTTGTTGCTCGTTCTGGGCTACCTTCAAATCCACGGGTATCTGCGAACCGCTTCGCACGTTCCTGAGAGCGAGCATTGTTCTTCTCGCGCTTTCGAGGTGAATTGGCGGTCTTCCCAAATCCTGGCTTGCCAGATTTGGCGAAAGCAGGCTTTTCTGAATTGACATACGCCGGCTTGCCAGTTTTCGGTGTGCGATCTAGTGAGTCTGAGGTAGTGCGAGGGGCCGGCGCTAGAGCCGCAGCTCCCTTGCGGTGAGGCTTAACGGCTTTGATTCGGCCTGAAGCCCCGGAGTTAGAGCGCGTAGGCGCAGCAGATTTTGAGCGTGGTTGTAAGGACATGATTTAGCGATACCAATCGAGACGACAAGCGCGTCTCGGTGCGACTGGGCCGGGGTCGTGCGTGGCTAGCTGGGCTAGCAATAAAGCAGTATTTCTACCTACTTTGGGGCCTGTCGGGTGGTGATAAGACTCGCAAGTAAGCGCAAAAGTATGCGCTTTAGGGGAAAGATCACTGCTTCGGTTGAAGCAACTAGAGAATCTTACCGTGGATCTTCGCTGTGGATTACCAGACACTTTTGTCGGCTCAGGTAACTAGAAATAGGTTATGACAACAACTCTTGATGGCTCCGCCGCCTCCACTCTTTTGCCAAAGTCAGAATTTCGGTCTAAATTTGGTGCGATTAGAGAGGAGGATGAGATGGATGCAATTTTGACCGAATTAACAACGACGATCTCCGAGTTCAAAAAGAATCCGAACGAGGTAGTGAAGCGAGCCAAGAACAAACCTTTAGCAGTTCTCACGAACAACAAAGCCACTTTCTACGTGCTTTCAGCCAAAGCGTATGACGACCTATTGGAAAAGATCTGGGAACTCGAAATTACCCCCGTCGTTTTGGAACGTTTGGCCAGCAAAGAGCCCCACATACGTGTCACGCTCGAAGAACTTTCTAAGTGGTGAAGGGTGTACTCCTTAGACTTTGAAGCACGAGCAGCAAGCGAATGGAAGGCGCTTGAGAAATCGATTGCTGCTCAATTCTTGAAGGTTCTCGCTCGGCGCTTGCACGAACCTGAAATTCCAAGTGCACGGTTAAGTGGGGATTTGGCTGGGTGCTACAAAATAACCCTTCTCAAACAAGGCTTTCGCCTCATTTATTTACTCAACAAGGAACGTTCGATACTTCTCGTAATTTCCGTGGGGAGGCGAGAAGACAAACAGGCATACAGGCTCGCAGCGGAAAGGCTCCAACGATTCCAGTAGCGGACCATTGCTATGAGATATCCAAAGCTATGTGTCGTCATTGGAATTCACATGAAGAATCTACATATGTGTGACGGCGATGGGGGGCTGACGGCTAAAATCCAAGAGTGAAAACGCCAACAGTTCCCTCAATCAATACTGTGGCGAAGAAAGTCGTTGGCCGATCAGATTCGGTCCTCGCGCGTAAAAATATTCGTGATTCTTTGGTTTCAGTGGCGGGACTTATTGGATGTCCGGTCCGTGACGATGAAGGCAAGGATTTGGGACGTCTCGTGGATGTTGTTGTCCGCCAAGGTGAAGAAACGTATCCCGCGGTTTCGGGATTGATTGTGAAAGTTGGACAACGCACATCTTTTATTGATGGCGCGAGAATTTCAAAATTAACTAAAGATGAAATTCGCCTTTCCTCGACGAAAATAAATTTGAAGGAGTACACGAGGCGCCCTGGTGAATCACTCCTAGACGGTGACGTCATTGACCATCAAATTGTTGACGTCAATGGACTGCGTGTAGTCCGCACCGCTGATTTATATTTGGCACCCCTTGATCGAGAAATTCGACTCGTAGCTGTTGATGTTTCATTCGTTTCTTTCTTGCGAAGAATTTTTCCTGGAACGATGCGCAAACGTCCCACTCCTGATCGCGTAGTTGATTGGGCGACAGTTGCATCATTGACAGATGGAACAGGTCAGGTCCGCACTTCTGGTCCGCGCTCGGCGCTTAGTCAATTGCGTCCAGCAGACCTTGCGGATTTGATCGAAGACTTGGTGGGCCGTGAGCAAGGGGCCTTGATCGAAATGCTCGACCCCGATTTAGCTGCCGATGTTCTGGAAGAAATGGAAGACGAAGATCTTCAAGGACTGCTTCGCGGTCTTCCTGCAGAGCGAGCAGCCGAACTTCTCTCGCGCATGGAACCAGATGAGAGCGCGGAAGTGTTGCGTGACTTGGATGACGAACACAGAGAGAGCATCCTCAGCGCGATGGCCCACGAAACTGCTGTCTCACTTCGTCAGTTGGTTTCTTTTGACGAAACTTTGGCAGGCGGTGTCATGACAACACATATGGTGATCGCTCGCGCAACCGATACGGTCGGGCAAGCACTGGCTCTTCTTGTTAAGAATAGAGAACGTGATATTTCAGATGGTGTGGTTGTAATAGATGGAAAGGGCAAGTTGCTTGATCACATCCAGATGATCGAACTCGTTTCAGCAAAATCATCCTCTGCATTGAGTGAATTAATCGGTCCGCCTTTTCCTACCGCGGTTTTTATAACGACACGTCTGGATGAAGTCATCGATGAATTTTCGAATAACCGTGGATCCTCCATCATCGTGATCGACGAAAAGAATAAGCCTGTAGGGCGAATCATGGCTGACGACCTTGTGGATGCTTTGGTTGCGCGCGCCGAAAAACGAGGGTTCTCTCAAGGAAGCGGTTCGCTGACATGAGCGAAGAGACAAAGGTCGTCAAGAAGAAGGCGACCGCTGCTATCAAGGTGCCCGTGATATCTCCAAAGAGAATTCGACTTGCCGCACTTCTTGCCGTTATGGGTCCCGGGGTTATCGCCGGTCTTTCCGATGATGATCCGGCTGGCATTACAACGTACTCACAACTCGGAGCTAAGTACGGATACCGCATGTTGTGGGTATTAGTTCTTTCCACGCTGGCATTGATTCTCTTTCAAGATCTCGGTGCTCGAATTGGTGTAGTCACACGTCAAGGACTTATTGGTTTAGTGCGTCAAAAATATGGCGCTCGCTCCGGTGTTTTTAGCGCGGTTTCTTTGATACTTGCCAATATCGGAACGATGACGGCCGAGTTCGCGGGTATTGCGGCAGCTGGGCAATTGTTTGGTGTCTCCAAATTCGTTTCTGTCCCTCTCGCAGCGATGCTTGTTACTTTTTTGGTGCTTCGAGGATCCTTCGGTCGCGTTGAGAAAGTTTTCTTCTTACTTTCTGCTGTTTTCCTTTCTTATGTCATCGCTGGTTTTATGGCCCATCCAAGTTGGGGTCAAGCTTTTCGAGGGATGGTTGTTCCATCGATGCCATTCACGCGAGATGCAATTTTTATTGCGACAGCAACCTTGGGCACGACGCTGGCTCCATGGGGATTGGCATTCATTCAGTCGTACGCCGTTGATAAACGTCTGACAAGAGATGACCTTAAGCTTCTTCGTGTTGATGTGTGGACCGGTTCTTTGCTCACCGGCGTTATCGGGTTTTTCGTTGTTGTTACATGCGCTGCCACACTTAACAAGCAAGGCATCACGAATATCACTGATGCAGCCCAGGCAGCGGCCGCTCTCAAGCCATTAGCTGGAACTCTTGCAAAGGATCTTTTTGCTATCGGACTCATTGGCGCCGCACTTTTAGCGGCATCAATTCTTCCACTCTCAACTGCGTACTCTGTGAGTGATCTAACGGGAAGACCAGCTGCACTTGATGATAAATATGCAGAAGCTCCTTTGTTCTATGGAACATTCGCTGCAATCACAGTAATAAGTGCGGGTCTGATTCTCTTGCCAGGAGCCCCTTTACTCACGATTCTTGTTTTAACGCAGGTACTCAATGCCGTGTTGTTACTGCCGCTGCTTTTTTATATGTTCGGCATTGCGCGAGATGTAAGACTTATGGGTGAGTATCGGGCGACGAAAACTATGCAAGTTGTTTACCTAATTATTATCGCAATGGTTACTGTCTGCGTTGCTTGTATGCTCTGGTTTTCATTTCATTAGTACAAAGAAAAGCCGTTAGTCCTCGTTTTGTTTTTTGTCTAAATCATTCTTTTTCTAAATCATTCTTTCTCTGACGCTTTGTCTCAAACTCTTGTGCGAGTTGTTCAAAGTTCGGTCGAGGAATTTTAGGAAGATCACCTTTGGTAAGTCGACGCCAGATGTAAATTGCAATTGCGCCAAAGAAAGGCCATTCAAAGGTATAGACCCAGGCTCGCCAATTACCTTGATGCGCGCGACCCCATTCGAACCATCCGGCCCACATGCAGAACGGGACGGCCACAACCATTGCGACGGTAATCCATCTCTTGCTTTTATCACTTATTGGTTTTGGCTCGCCGCCTTCTTCGTGAATCCAATCCGGCGGATCGTTTTCGAATTCTTTCACGAGGCTTCTCGCTGCATCTCTTCATCTAGAAGCAATGACGCGCGTTCTTCACTCTTAATCCAGTGGAATACTGCGAACGCCATCCAAACGGTGTCTACGATCATCCCGCCAGACCACATGATGGAACCGCCTCGTCGTTGGTCATTGAGTGAGTACATTCCGCCGTATATCGAATGAGGTGCGGCATAGATAAAGAAGCCTGTGAGTGTTTCTGGAATCATCATGATGAAAAGGGATATCACTGAAAGTGCGGGTCCGATGCGACGTCCAACGAGATTGCGGTCGAGCAAATTAAAATAGAAGAGATAAGAAACAACAATGTAGCCAGGAATCTCAAGATATGAATGTATCCAAGGATGATTCATCATGAATTCGTGGGGACCAGGAAGATGAACCCCAACCATTACGGCTGCGTACAAAATCCAACTTAGCAAGGGGTGAGTAAAAGTGATGAATAGCCAATTTTTCGGCCGAAAACTTTGAGGCGTGCCAAGTACCAATAGCGGCCCTGTAATCATCATGACAGTGACATGAAGAACCATGTGACACCAATAGAGATCGCCAGCTCGGACACCAATTGGCGTGATAGCTACTAGAAGGATTGTGCCGACGCCCGAAATGAAGAATTTCTTCTGTCGCGTTGTCGAAGCATGCTCGCTGCTGTGCGTCAGGCGCAGGTAGAGCACAAGTAACAGAATTGCTGGAACTGTTATTTGGGGGGCAAATTGCCACTGGCTCCAGAAAGTGGAGGTAGGTACCGAATTCATATCCATAGGCGCACGAGGCTAGACCTTGGTTGGATTTCCGTACAGAAGAGAATTTCGCGATGATCGCCAAGACCCTCACTATGACTTGCGGCGACCAAAGAGTGTCAACACTCAGAAACCTGAGGAAAGTCTCAATGGCGACTATGAAAAATGAGTGAAAGCCCTTACTCTCACTTAATTGCACACTGAAGGTGATCTAAGCCACAAAGTGATTTGAGCCGTTTCAGTAAGCCTTATAGGGGGGCGTATGAACAAGCGTTTGATTGCTGCTTTAGGCACAGTCGTTCTTGGAGGAGTGGTGATTGCCGGAGTCGGCACCTACGTTGCTTCAGCTAAGAATGATTCGCGCGTACTAGTCGCCACACCTGCGGGCACTTTGGATACTCCGCAAGGAAAGCTTCCTCACTACACGCTTGATATGGCGGCCTACCCCGACAGCATGGCGGGCTCCCACGGAAAAGATGGTGGCGTACATGCCGACTGGGTTACCTATGGACCGGTTACGAATTTTCAAGTTCCCGCGCACTCTGCAATCACGATCACGATAAAGCAATATGACAGTGGAGAACGTCTAACCAACGATTTTTTTGCGGGAGTACATGGCACAATCGATGGAACGGCGATAGTTAATGGTGTCTCGGTAAAGAGCGTGGATCCAGAAGCGGTTGGTCATACCTTTACAGTGCATGGACTTGCTGACGCAAAGTCAGAACTGTTTGTCAGCATTCCGTTGCCCGCCGTACCTGAAAGCAAAATGCCTGATACTGGCTACACGACTTCACCGACGATCGTCACTTTCACATTTATTACTGGTGATGCCGGTGATTTCGTTTGGAATTGCGAGTACCCATGCGGTGATGGAACGACTGCGAGATTCGGTGGACCAATGTCCACTCAAGGCTATATGTCCGGCAACTTCCACGTAGTGAACGCGTAAGGGGGCAGCACGTGTCTGAACTAGAAGTAACCAAGCGCCCTTCAATTTTCAAGCGCAAAGATGTTCGCCTTACAGCTGTACTTTGGGTTATATTCTCAATTTTGATTGGTTACATAGCCGGAACTGTTCAAGCTCGATCGATGGGCGCAGCTGCATCCGAGACGATGTCCACCACAATCAACATGATGAAGATTTTTACGTGGGTGAGTGCGCCGATTGCTGGACTTGTTGCTGCTTTAGCTGCGACAACCTTGTTGAGCAAACTGCATTTTGGTGACACCCCTCCAGCAGAAGCTGATCATGAGATTCGCAACAGTCCAAGAATCGCAGCAGCGTGGATCGTTGTTTCTGCGCTTATGTGTCTGTTCGCTGTTGTATGGGGAATGGTCGTCCTGCAGAAAGATGATGCGGCACTTCTCAATCCTCAGTCAATGAACATCAATGTTGTTGGACAGCAATGGGTCTGGAACTTTGATTACATAGATAGCGGCAAGGTCAGAAGTAATGATTTATATCTACCAGTCAATAAACCTGTTGTTTTTCACGTCACCAGCAACGATGTAATTCACTCCTTCTGGATTGTTCAGATGGGCATCAAGATTGATGCGAACCCGGCATATGTAACCGAGACGTCAGTAACTCCAAATAAAATTGGGGTCTTTGACGTTCGCTGCGCAGAGTTGTGCGGCTTATTACATGCTTATATGCAAACAAAAGTTCATGTTGTAAGTCAGGCCGACTATGACACATGGATTCAGAGTCAAGGAGGGAAAATCTGATGACAACGGTTATGGAACACCCCGCATCAGCGCCAGGAAAACCCGCCGCCAAACAACCTTTAATCGAAAAGCTAAATATCTTTACCGCCTTTGGTTTGGGAATTGTGATGGCGATTCTTTTTTGGTATCTCGCTCGCACATTCTTACCCGAGAACACTGAAGGTTCTTTTATCAAGACTCGACTAGATGCAGTCACGATCATTGGAATGTTGGGATGGTTCTTTGGCTTTATGACTGGAATTGGTGCGCTCATCGGACCCTTCCGTTGGCTCCTCGGTAGAGATCTCAACCATGATGAGAATATGTTTTACGCTGGCAAAGATCAGGGCGTAAAGCGATACTTCCGATATACAACCGACCATAAAGTTGTGGGCATTCAGTATCTCGTTATCACCATCATTATTTTTTTCGTGGGTGGCACACTCGCAATGCTGATAAGAATGAATCTTGGTCGCTCTGGCGGAGCTTGGTTACAACCTCAAACATATAACGCCATCGTCGGAACTCACGGAATCGTCATGATTGTTGGAACAATCATCATGATCACGGGACCCTTCGGAAACTTCATAATGCCGATTATGATCGGCGCTCGCGATATGGCCTTTCCTCGACTTAATGCTTTGAGCTTCTGGTTGATCGTCGCAGCGATTCCGCCGATGCTTTCTTCATTCTTCTTCGGTGGAATTTCAACTGGTTGGTCTGCCTACGCCCCACTCGCGTCTCAGGCTCCTCCAGGTATGGACGGATACATCATGTTCATCGTCATTTTTGCGATCTCAACAATGGTGGCTGGTGCAAACATCACGACGACCGTTGTCAGGATGCGAGCAAAGGGAATGACATGGAATCGCACGCCGATCTTTATTTATGGAGTTGTCGCTTCGGTCGCGCTCGCACTACCTGTCTTTCCCCTCTTCTTTCTCTCGCAAGTAATGTCGGCTATGGATCGCGCCTTAGGTTCTACTTTCTACGATGTTCGTGGCGGTGGAAGCGGTTGGCTTTACGAAAACCTGTTCTGGATTATGGGACATCCCGAGGTTTACGTCATTCTCATTCCCGCCGTTGCTGCACTCATGGAAATGGCGCCTGTATTTACTCGTCGCCCTCTCTTTAGTTTCAATGTGGCCATCATGGGTATTGCAGGGATATCTGGCCTAAGCATTCTCGTATGGGCTCACCATATGTATGTAACTGGCTGGGCGCCCTTGCTCAACGGTCCATTCATGCTCACCACTGAATTGATTTCAATCCCAACTGGAATGCTTTTCTTAGTGCTTATAGGTACGTTGTGGCGCGGTCGCCTCTGGATGACAATGCCTACGGCTTCCATTTATGCCCTCCTCTGGAACTTCATGATTGGTGGAATAACAGGCATCTATCTTTCAGACGTTCCAGTGGATGGCGCTTTGCACGGTTCAATGTTCGTGACGGCGCACTTCCATTACACATTGATGGGCGCTGGACTTACAGGAGCTCTTGCTTCATTAGTCTTCTGGTTCCCAAAGATGACTGGTCGCATGTTCGATAAGACCGCCAGTTGGGTGGCATTTTGGTTAGTTCAGATCGGCTTCAACGTTGCATTCATGGGAATGTTCTTTGTTGGCCTTGCTGGACAACCTCGTCGAGTGGATGCATACGCTGCATTGTTTGATCAAGGAAACAAGATAACAACGATGGCCGCCTACACAATTATGGCGGGAATGCTCGTACTGCTTTACGGAGTCATTTCATCATGGACAAACGGTGCGATTGCGCCGATGAATCCTTGGCACGCGAAGACTCTGGATTGGACGGTTCCAAATCCAGTTCCTCTCGAGAACTTTGATGTTCTGCCGGTCGTGACATCTGATCCCTACGGTTATGGAAAGGCGCAGTCATGAGCGTTGAAACCCACGCACACTCGAATCCACATCACGAACATCCAGATGTGGTGGGATCGAGAAATCGACTCGGTGTAATTCTGATTCTTGTTGCCGACATTACTTTTGCACTTGGTGTCCTATTCGTTTACTTTTACCTCAAAGGACAAAACGTAAATGGGATGTGGCTACCACCTGCTTCCGATACTCAATCGGCCACTTCGCCGGTCAGTAGTTCTGGCGCCTGGTATTTAGCGATCATCGCCGGAATTGGACTTCTCTCTCATCGTTACGCGCTGATGGGTGCGCGGGCCAAAAGCCAATCGCAATTGGTGCTTGGTTCGGGCGTTGCATTCTTATTGAGCCTGCTCGGGCTGATCTATCAGGGGATGCAAATTAATAGTGCTTCATTCACGATAACGATGGGCGCATACGCGTCTTGTTACTACCTCATCGCGGGTCTTAACTTTATGCACCTTGCATTCACCGTTTTCATCTCTTTGGGCAACTGGAATCGTTCCCGTTTAGGTCTTTATCAAAATGATCACTGGCACGTAGATATTGTCGAAATATGGTGGGTTTGGATGACGGTGTCATCACTGCTCGGAGCTTTCGCTCTTTCATTTACTTGATTTAATTTCCCGTCAATCGAAGGCGATGACTTCGCGAATCGGTCCAGGCTCAATTCCTGCTTTCGCGTGATCTGTATTCTCACCACGTTCTAATTGAGACGAGTGGGCCTTGTCATGCCAGCGTTCTTCGATCTTTCCGTAACGCCAAAGTGCCAGTGCAACAATCCACACGATCGCGAAGGTGGCAACAATGATGTACCCCGCGGAGTTTAGATTGAATGAACCAATGTAATTCCACGCCCCACCAGTTAAATTTAATTGCTTTGCAAGAACTTGTAGTAACTCAAGGCCACCTACGAAGAGTGCGACTGCAACTGAAAGGCTTGTAATGACGATGTTGTAGTAAACCTTTCGCACTGGCTTGGAGAATGCCCAACCGTAGGCAAAGTTCATAAAAGAACCATCGATGGTATCGAGCAGGCTCATTCCACCCGCGAAAAATAATGGAAGGGCAAGGATTGCCCACCAAGGCAAACCTGCGATCACTGATGAGCCAGCAAGGACAAGTAGTCCGATTTCGGTTGCCGTGTCAAAGCCCAATCCAAAGAGAATTCCAAGAGGATACATTTTCCAACTTGCATCGATGCGGCGCGCAATGGGTCCGAAGAAGCGCATCAACAAGCCTCGTGAATTGAGATGCTTCTCAAGTTCCTCGTCGTTGTACATTCCTTTGCGCATCTCCATAAAGACCTTCACGATGGAGATGAGGATGACGAGATTGAGAATCGCAATTAACATCAAGAAGGTTCCACTCACGGTTGTTCCGATGAGCCCGGTGTAGTGGTGAAGAGATGAATTTGTGTCCTTGAGCTGAGTTCCGAGTGCCTTTATTCCGAAGTTAAGAAGAATTGCCAAGGTTGCTACGACAGAGGAATGACCCAAAGAAAAGAAGAAGCCAACGGCTAGAGGACGCTTGCCCTCACTCATCAATTTGCGAGTGGTGTTGTCGATGGCCGAAATATGGTCGGCATCAAATGCGTGGCGCATTCCCAACGTGTACGCTAACGCGGCAGTTCCCCATCCAAAAAGTGAACCGTCGGAAAGTTTGTAATGTCCATGGGTGGCTGCAAACATCAAGATCGCACCGGCGATGTGGAGAAAGGCGATGAAGCCGAACATCGCAAAAATACGGCGCCATTCATCGCGAGTGAGGCGGTCCTTAAGAGGGGTCCGCGGTGGATTTACTAAGACTTGATTCAAAATTTCTCCGAATCGGCTAGATGCGAATCGTTTGCATCTAGGAGGGTAAGGGATAGCACTCGTAAAAGTCCATTCTTTGGAAAGTTTGAGCGCAAAGTGAGCGTAAAGTTTAGAAACGGCCGGAAAGGTGAATTGGTGTCAAGAGGTACACGGTTAAGACGAATTATTACTTTGATGCTTGGGACTCTTCTCGTCCTGCCGACCACCGCGTTTGGTTCGATAATCGCTACGGGTACTGGATGCGGTTGGGACACCTCCAGCGGGTGGGTGCAGCGTGAAAACGCAAAAGTTGGAGACCCCAAGTGGGCCGACGGGATAAGGATGGAGTACAGCGGGGATTACGCCAGAAAAGGCGCTGATGCTTCGATCTCAAAATGGGCGCCGATCTATGACGGAAATGGCGCCGTTGAAGGATGGTTCGACCAAACCAGCGCAACATGCGGTCAAAGCGTCGGCCTTCACATTTCAGGAAACGACAAACCCGTAACCCTTCAGCTCTTTCGAATGGGGTACTACGCAGGCGCTGGCGCTCGACTTGTAGAGACAGTCAAACTACCAAGTGTTTCAAAATTTTCTTTTCCAAAATTCACCAGGTCTCCGCAATCCACCGTATCAACAGATTGGCCCGTCAGTTGGACTCTTAAAGTGTCATCAGCGACGCCACCGGGCCAGTATCTAGTGCGTTTGCAAGACGGAGGGAAGGATTCCAATTTCGTTCCTCTCACTATTAACGACCCCGGTGTCAAAAGTGAAATTACTTTTATTTCATCCGTCCTGACTTGGCAGGCATACAACCAGTGGGGTGGCTATTCCTTATACAAGGGTCCAGATAATCATCGCGCGAGTCGTTCGGTTGTGGTTTCTTTTAACCGCCCCTATGACGGTGATGGCTCCGGAGAATTTCGCTACATGGAGTACCCAGCGTTGAAATTGGCTGAGCGCCTTGGCATTGATCTGAATTATGTGACCGATGTAGATCTCGATCGAAGTACCGCTTCATTGGGCACCACGATGTCTATTGTCATGGGTGGACATGGCGAATACTGGACGACGAATATGCGTGCCCATATCCAAGCCGCAGTAGATAACGGAATTAATCTGGTTTCTCTCGGAGCTAATGCAATTTATGCACGGCCACGTTTGCAATCTAATGATCGAGAATTAGTTATGTGGCGTGGAGTTCAAGAGGACGTCAATCGAAATGATCCCATACTGGCAACATCGAGTTGGAGACACTCTCCCATTGCACAACCAGAAGCAAAACTCCTTGGCGCGCAATACGTGGGATTGGGTGTTAATGCCGACTACGCAATTCCCCACCCTAGTCGTTGGCCATTCACTAAAATGGTTAAGCCAGAATTGCTACAAAATATCGTAGGCAAGGAAGTTGATTCCCCACTTTATGCCGTTGGACCAGCAGTTGAAACTTTGGCAGAATCTTCTATTAGATTTAGAGGCAAAGACATTAAGATTCTTGCGACTTATTACACAAATGCTAAACATGCTGGCGTGATCGACATGTCAACGAACGGTTGGGTTTGTACGATCGATAACGTGTGCGCTTGGCGACCGATTCTCAACCTCGCCACGCAAGAAAATGCTCGGCTCATCACAGAGGAAATTTTAAGAGGTCTAACGAAGGGCCCACTTGGTTTATGGCGTCCTGCTATAACAGATGTTCCGGCAAGAACTAAAGTTTCGCCCCGAATGGGTCTTTAAATAATTATGTCGCTTACGGGCCTGCCTCTATTCATTTCTCTCATGGTATTTTCTCTTGGATTTAACGTTCTGATGATCTTGCTTTGGAATAAATTCAAAGGCAAAACAATTGTCAGGATTGGGCAACGCTTTACGATCCTTCTACTAGCGCAACTTTTAGTCATTGCCAGCGCACTTGTGGGAGTGAATCGCTCGATGGTTTTTTATGCCACGTGGAATGACTTGCTTGGCGGTTATGGTTCATATCAAGATGCGGTCACTCACGTCCACGGAGTGGATGGAACATTTCTCGACAAATACGTCAGATCAGCAAGAGCCAACCCAAGTTTTCGTAACGAAGGTGGCGAATTTTCATTTGTCTTAAAGGGAAGCAAGAGTGGAGTAAAGGCGCCGATTTACGTGTACTTGCCGCCTACTTATGGGGTGGACCCCAATAAAAAATGGCCGGTACTCGTGTTGCTTCCTGGATATCCGGGAGTTTCTACAACATGGTTTCATGCAATGGATCTCGTGAATATATTGCGCCATGAAGTATCAACAGGATTCGCTCATGACTTTGTTATTGCCCTGCCAACCATGACTGTAGCTCCGCCTCGAGATACCGAGTGCACAGATATTCCTGGTGGGCCACAAGTTAGTACTTGGCTCGGAGTGGATGTTCCAGATGCAATTGTTTCTGGACTTTCAGTGAGTAAAGACAGATTAAATTGGGCAATTGCTGGTTATTCAACAGGTGGATTCTGCGCGGCAAAAATAGCCCTTTCTTATTCAGAACGTTTTAGCGTTTCAATTCCAATCGCCGCTTATTTTGAACCAGAGACAGGTAAATTTACGGGGAATCTATTTGGCGGTTCGCGAGCGGTAAAAGATGCCAATTCGCCGCTGCTATTAGCAAAGAAATTGGCTTTGCCCTCCCATATGCTTTTGGTCGGAACTAGCAAAGATCCCGGCGTAATGGGCCAGATTTTGAAGATGGAGAAAGTGCATAACCCCAATTTGCTCATCGATCAATTGATAGATCAACACGGCGGACATAGCACCAAGGTGTGGAAGAGCCAATTGCCCCGAATGCTTGATTGGTTGTCTACTCAAATCCCCTGACGATAATTCCAAGCAAGTTCTCAGGTGGCGCTCGCAAATTCTCGGGGAATTCTCATCGCACTTTGCCACTATTGCGCCTTCTCACAAACCTAGATGTTTTTAAGGAGTTCCACATGAACAAGGTACTAGCAAGTGTTGCACTAGCAACCGGCATGGTTTTGATGTCTGCAACTGTTGCATCGGCTGCAACCACGGCGCCAACAATCAAAATTAAGAAGACTGTTGCCAAGAGTGGGACCGAAGGTACTGCGACTCACGAAATGAGCGAAACCTCAACGAAGCAATCAAGTGAAGCATCTGAAACAACAAAAAAGGTTGCTCCTAAGAAATTGACGATCAAAAAGGTCGTTACAAAAAAGTAGCAGTTATATTTTCAAAAAAGGCCACTTCGCTATCCGAGCGACGTGGTCTTTTTTGATTCAGTTTTACGTGCACCGATAAACGCCTCAGCGCGCATGATTGCAAGACCAACCTTTGGAAGTTCCGTTGTTTTGCGAAAGATCATGTAGCGAGGAACCCACTCAGGTCGGAACTTCGAATTGAATCGAAAGAGGGATTCCATTTGTAGCCACCTGGAAAAGAAAAGCAGGATGCTGCGAAATGCTCGAATGATGGGGCCAGCCCCAAGTTGTGCTCCACGCTCAAATACAGACCTAAACGCGGCAAAGTTAAGAGAGATATCATCTATTTGATTTTCTCTTGCGTAATTAATAGTGGCATCAATTAGAAGTTCATTGACACCTGCGTCTGCCTGGGGAGATCTTCGCATCAAGTCAAGTGAAAGACCGTTCTTTCCCCATGGAACGTACTGAAGAAGACCTCGTAACTCGCCGTCCTTCGTTGTTGTGACTATGACGAGTTCCTTCTCGCTCTCCTCAGCAACGCGTCCAAGTCCCATCATGAATCCTCGCTCAGTGGCGTTTCCTCGCCATTTTTTCGAATCGAGCGTCAACGTTTCCCGCATCTCTACATCAAGTTCTGCGCTCTTCATGACGCTAGTGACATAACCTTGCTTCACCGCCCGACGAACACTCTGGCGCACATTTCTGTATCGAGGATTTTCAAGATCATAATCAGCGACATGAACTACCGCTTCGTCACCAATTTCAAGGGCAGTCATACCTGTTTCACGCACCCAGATTTCACCAGCTTCTTCGCTGCATCCGACGGCAGTTGGCGTCCAACCGTTTTTCAGCGCTAAATCCATAAACGCGTGCATGACTTGTGGCCATGCATCAGGATTACCAATGGGATCACCGCTTGAGAGTATGCACCCACCAACGACTCGATACGTGATCGCCGCCTTTCGAGTAGTCGACCATAAGACGCTCTTATCTTCGCGCAGTGCGAAATAGCCAAGTGAATCTCGCCCGCCGAATTCATTGAGAAGTTGAAGCAGTCCTTCCTCATCCTCCGCGCTCAAGTGCGGTTTTGGTGGTCCCGGTTGTAAGAGGGTTAGTAAAGGCAACGCGACCATTAAGAGCCCTAGCCCTGGCATGGTGAAGTCAAAAATATCTTGTTCACGATGGCTCATAAATTTGACGGGACCTGTCAGACCAACCAAACCCCGAAGTACTGTTTCAAACATATGGGTGAAAGAAACCTCACCGCCAAAGAGCCTATCTGGGGCAATCATCAATATGAGCCCAATGCTCAGACTCAAGGAGGTTATCTGCGCAAGAACGATTAGACCACGTACCTGCGCTCGCCTAACCGGTCTGGCGTAAAACTCCTCACGTATCGCGAAGAGCCAGACGAAGAGCGCTAGTTCAGCGATTGCCAATCCAAAGTAAAGGCCCTTTGAGAGGGATAGTGCGGCGCTGACGAGGAGCAGTATCTGGGTAAAGAAGAACGCCGCGCGGTTGCGCCGAGCTAGACCGAATGAAAGAACGATGAGCATCACCGCGACGATAATCGATCCAGCCGCCGCGAGACTTGGCCAACCCTCAGGCATAAACGTTTCGAGGCTGTGAACTCGGCGCCTAAATGGTTTAGATACGCTGGAGAGAATATTTACCAGTCCAACCAAAAGTAAAACTCGAGCCGAGATGAGAACCCGCCAACCTGCCCCGTCTTGCTTTTTTACTTTATCTACGCCTGCTTTCACAATGTCAGTATAGGGTTTGGGAACTAGGAGGTGAATATGAGCGACGAAGACGATCTGGGTCAAGATGATTTAGTAACCGAAGAAATGCTTTGGGATCGCATTCCTGAAGTTGAAGGTGCGGACCGAGCGAGTACCTACTATGAACTAAGCGCTCGAATTTACGCCCGGGGTCAATACGACGAAGCACTTGCGTTAGCAGAAACCGCTCGAGACATTTACTCCGGTCTTGGATCCAGCGCTTCTAGCGAAGGGTTGGCTCAGGCGTACTCCGCGATTGGTTATAACCTCAATCAACTTAAGCGCATGGAAGAGGCCGCCTCTGCAATGAGTAAGGCCGTTGATATTCTTCGCGCGAGCAAATCTCCAATTGCACTTGAACTGGCCTGCACACTCGGCGAGTGGTGGTACTCCTCAAAAAATTACCAGAAGGTAATTGAAACGATGGAGGAGTGTGCACAGGAGCACCTTCTTGATGGAAGCGATCTGGGTGCCGGTAACGATCTCTATCTTGTTGGGTGCGCCCATCGAGAACTCAAAGACTTTAATTCCGCAATTTCTAGTTTTACTCATGCGCGATCTCTTTTCAAAAAATGTCATGAAGTAATAAACGTCGCTCGTTGTGACTCCAAGATGGCCTCTTGCCATTTTGAATTGGGTCACGGCGAGACTGCTCTTCACGCGGCGCGCAAGGCACTCGATGTTTTTGAGACGGCACGCGATCATCATCGCGAAACTTTTGCACTTCTTGAATTAGGAAAAGCTCAGGTCTTGCTCAACCGTTTTGAAGAGGGGCTGGCCACTTTCGAGATGGTCTTGCAGACAGCAACGGATGAAGATCCTCGGGACTTTGAACTCATAGTTGATGTCGAAACCAGGATGGCCAATGTCATGCGATCACTGGGTCGAATTGAAGCTGCTGATGAAATTATGCGTCGGTTAGCTTCTATTTCGGAAATTCTCGATGAGCAAGAGGAAGGCGCCTAATAGCGCTCCACCTGCAGCGATCATGAGAGGGAGTTCGTGGCCCTTTTGTGTCCACATTAAGCCGCCCCATAAACCAGCGCCCAGTACAGCGAAATTCATAAAGGCTTGATAAGTCCCTTGTGCCTTTCCCTTATGTTCTTTCTCACTAAGTCCTGCAATCCATGCTTTACCAACTCCATCGGTTAGAGCGGGGAAAACACCATAAAGAATTAGCGCTCCTATAGCAACGAGGTGGCTTGATGTGTAGCCCAAAGTGAAATACGCCAGCGCGAAGGCGACAAGCCCTGCGGCATAGACAGCATGTGGCGAAAATTTGTCAGCAAGGTATCCACCGGGAAATGCGAGAAGCATTGTGACCGCGCTAAAGAGTACATATGCAAGCACCACGCCATTGGTCGTGAAACCGATGTCATGGAGTCGTAATAAGAGAAGTGCATCAGGAATATTTGTGAGTTGGATAATGACCAAAATCGCGATTGCGCGTTTGAGTGGGGTTGGAAGTGGTCCCGAATCCGGCGGACGAGGTTCCTTTTTGATTTCCGCTCTTGTTTTGTCTTTGACGAAGAAAGTTAAGAATGCGGAAATTAAGGCCGGAACAATTGCCCAAGCAGCAACTCTTCTTACATCTCCATTGAGAAGTGCTAGACCCGCGAGTGCGAGCAATGGACCAATAACAGCTCCGAGATTATCGCCCATACGATGAAACCCGAAAGCTTTTCCAAGATGCTCTTTTGAAACAGAGTCATGTATCAGCGCGTCGCGAGGAGTACTACGAAGACCCTTGCCTATTCGATCGACAACTCTGCCAAGAAAGAAAAGTGGCCAAGCAGTTGCCGTGATGACAAATAACTTTCCTATTCCAGCCACGGAGTAACCGGCTACGACGAAGGGTTTTCGTCCTAAACGATCACTGGCTCTTCCTGAATACAGTTTTGTAAATCCGGCCGCGGCTTCTGCGCAGCCTTCAATGAGTCCGAGCGCGAGTGGAGCGGCCCCGATAACTGTTGTAAGCAATATTGGCAAGAGGGGATAAAGAAGTTCGCTTGCTGCGTCTTGGGCAAGGGAGACGACTGTTAAAATCATTAGATTCCGAGTTAACCAACCAGATTTCACGTTGTTACCTTACTTTTGTCTTGGCAAATGCTGGAGTGCCCAGTGGTACATCGCGATGGCACCGGCGGCAGAGGCATTCATAGAACGAGTCGATCCATACTGCTCGATTGCATAAAGCACAGAGCAAATCTCGATGGCCTCGGCTGACATTCCTGCGCCCTCTTGGCCAAAAAGCAGCACGCATCGCTCGGGAAGCTCGGCACCTTCTAAATGTTGAGATCCGGGAACGTTATCGATTCCAATAATGGGAATTGATTGAGAGTTTGCCCAGATCGCAAAATCCTGAACAGTTGGATGATGCGTCACCGATAAGTATCTATCAGTGACCATAGCGCCACGCTTGTTCCAATCTCGCTTGCCGATAACGTGAACTCCCGCGACATTGAATGCGTTTGCAGTGCGGACGATCGATCCAATGTTGAGATCATGTTGCCAGTTTTCAATTGCTATCTGGAGTTTGTGTCTCTTGGTATTTAGATCGGCAACTATCGCTTCAACTTTCCAGTAGCGATATTCGTCCAAGACGTTGCGCCTGTCGCCAACTTCAAGAAGTTCGGGGTCGAATTGGTTACCATCTGGCCAAGGCTCTGGGTGCGGACCAACTCCAATCACGGGAAAGAACTCACCAGGTCCGATAGTCGCTGGTGGGAGCATGAAGGCACTCTAAACTGAATATATTGGAAACGCTATCTAAGAATTGTGAAAGGTTTATCAATGACCGTACTTGGGCTCGTAAGTGATGTCGCGCTTGGCATTCACATTATTTCCATCATTGGTTTGATGGCCTTACTTCTTATGCAAATAGGGAAATCACCAAAGCGGATTCATCCGGGGACTTTCCACAGCGCCTTGACGGCCCTTGTTGCAGGTTTGCTCATGGTCGGATTACGGACCCCATTGCATAATCATGACGCAGTGAAATGGCCAACATTGAACAATGGTTGGGTAGGAACAAAGTTTCTGATTTTAGCAATCATTCTTGTGCTTATCTTCCAAAACTTTAAGAAGAAGGAAGTGAAGACATCGATTTGGCTGGCCGTACTTGGGCTGACAACACTTAATATCCTGATCGCTGTATTTGGGTAAGAGCTACATTGCAGAATCGGCGTTTTCTCCCATTTATTCTTGTTACTAGCGCTGCGGTTTTATTAACCAGTGGGGCAAGTTTTGCGTCCACCGTAACAAGTCCGATTTCGATAGCAAAGCTCTTTGCGCAGGTTTCAACTTCACCGAGTCTGGCCAATCCGGCGTTAATTTTGATTGATAAAAAAACTAATGAAATCATCTATGAGAAAGATGCTGGTTCGTCAAGAAGACCGGCGTCAATATTAAAGATTCTCTCAACGGCCGTCGCATTGGAATACCTTGAACCCGCGTCAAAATTTGTAACTCGTGCGTATCTCTCCAAACTTCCCTCCACAATCCTTCTCGAGGGTAGTTACGACCCGTGGATGACATCGAGTTCCTTTGAAGCAGAGAAATATCATCGAGCCTGGAGCCCTTATCTCCAAAGCAAAGCCATGGCGGCTCTAAATCAGTTAAATGGCGGAACCGTAAAGAGTGTGAACATTAAGTACTCGCGTATGTACGCCGGCGATATTTCTTCACTGACCAAATACTTTCGTCTCAAAGGAGTAGTCACCAAATTTGAAGAAGTCAGCTCCTCGGAATTGGCTAACGAGAAGGGCGAACTTGTTGCCTCCGTGAGTTCCCCGTCGA
>JAPLBP010000078.1 GCA_026392695.1 Actinomycetota bacterium
AAATCGTTTCGTTCGAGGGCTTTTTGCTTGGGTTGGATTTAAGTCCATTGGAATCCCCATGGAAAGACCAAAGCGAGTTGGTGGAGTTTCCAATGCCCACACTTTTAAAGTAATTGATCTTGCTTTCAAAGGCATTTTTGCTAATTCATATAAACCCTTGCGCCTCATAACTGTTTTTGGTCTCTCTCTTTCCTTTCTGTCTTTTCTAGGCTTACTTCCTCTTTCAATTATCTGGGTCGTGTCAGGTGTGCCCTTCGCGGGCTTTGGCACATTAGTCAGTCTTTTTCTTCTTGTTTTAGGTTTCGTAAGCATGATGCTTGGGATATTAAGCGAGTATGTGGGCTTGATCTATGAGGAAGTAAAAGCACGGCCAAATTTTGTAGTCTCCGAAATTATCGGCCCAGAGTGAATATTTTAATCTTTGGGGGAACAGGCACGCTTGGGACGTCAGTTGCCGAGTTAGCGGAGGGCGCTGGTCACGCGGTAACCTCGACCTCTCGTACACCAGACTTTGGAGTATTGGAAGCAGCGAATGTTAAATTCGACTCCGTAATCTGGGCACAAGGTCAGAATGTTAATGACACAGTTGCATCAGCTGATCGATTCAATGAAATATTGGATGCAAATGTTGGTTTTATCGCGAGAAATCTACGTTTATTAATGGAGCAAAACCTTCTAGCGTCTCAGTGTCGACTCGTCATTATTAGTAGCGTCTGGGAGGAACTTTCTCGAGAGAACAAATTTTCCTACTCTGTGTCCAAAGCGGCTCTCGTGGGCCTAGTCAATTCAATAACCGCCGACTTCGCCAAGATGGGCATCATTTGTAATGCAGTTCGTCCAGGTGTTGTCGATACGCCCATGACGAGCGGAATGCTTAACGCAGATCAGATTGCGAAGATTATTCGACAAACTCCTACGCGCTCTCTCGTGACCTCACAAGAAGTGGCCAAGGTAATTCTATGGTTAGCATCTCCGGATTCATCAGGAGTGGCAGGGCAGATATTTTCTATCGATAACGGATGGTCAAAAATACGTGATATCTGATTTGGAAGTTGCCAGCGCGAACTCCACTTATCTCGTAACTTTAGGTTTAGAAAAAATCCACTTATCGGGTAAAAAACATATTTTTCTCTGTGATGAAAAATTAAAAGACGAAGCTCTTCGAAGATTCCCAAAAGATGGTCCATGGATTTTTCGGCAGGCATCTGAGGACCTAAAAACGTTTGAATCTGGCGCTTCAATATTGGAAGAAATGGCGATGAAAGGCGTTAACCGCGATTATGAATTGGTCGCCATCGGTGGAGGCGCCGTACAAGACATTGCCACACTAGTGGCCTCTGTCTATATGCGTGGGATTGATTGGGTTTACGTCCCAACGACGCTCATGGCAATGATGGATTCCTGCATCGGGGCGAAGAGTTCGATCAACGTCGGCCCCTACAAGAATCTCGCGGGAAATTTCTATGCTCCTAACGCAATTTACATTGACCCAGTTTTTGCTTCGACCCTCTCGCAAGAAGATCTCTCTTGTGGGATAGCCGAGGGCGCGAAAATTTGCTTTGCCTCCGACGTGGAGTCTTTTCGTCTCTTTATTACTTGGATCGAAAAATGGCGAGTGTCGAAATCAGTACTTGATTTGCAAGAAGCGATTTTTCTGGCCTTGAACAAAAAGAAGTGGTTCATTGAGATTGATGAGTTTGATCGCAAGGAGCGCAAGTTACTCAATTTTGGTCACTCTTTTGGTCATGCGCTTGAGGCTTCGACGTCTTTTCATATTTCACACGGAATTGCCGTACTCGTAGGGATGCAGTCAGCGCTTATTCATGCCAAGGGCAGCATCGTCATAACAGCACTTTCGGACTTCATTGCTTCGGAGATTGTCGCAAGTGGCTTAAAAACGAGAAAACTAATGATTAATAGGACCACGTTCACTACTGCACTAAGTAAGGACAAAAAAAATACTTCTGAATTCTTAAAGCTCGTACTTCCAAATGACGATGGTTTTCTTGAGGTGGTATCCTTTCCATTAAATCAAGATTCACTAGAAGAGTGTTTCGCGTCTACTAGAGACGCCCTTGACGAATTGGGTATTGACTATGAAGTACTCTGACTACTTTGTTGATTCGCTCGTTGAACTTGGCTACACCCATTGTTTTTTTGTGGGAGGTGGCAACATCTTGCACCTTCTTGAGTCAGCAAGGACTCGCCTAGAGTGCATCGCCGTTGTTCACGAGGTGAGTGCCGGTATTGC
The DNA here is from genome assembly GCA_026392695.1 of Actinomycetota bacterium. Lineage (GTDB taxonomy): Bacteria > Actinomycetota > Actinomycetes > Nanopelagicales > Nanopelagicaceae > QYPT01. Next base: position 2,252 of record JAPLBP010000078.1, read on the forward strand.
TGCTGAAACATTTAATATTGCAAATCGAGGCACTGGCAGGCGAGCCTTTGCGATGGTCACGGCTGGACCGGGACTCACCAATATCGTCACCGCGGTTGCGGCGTCCTGGTTGGAAAGTCGTGAACTGCTTATCGTTGGAGGTCAGGCACGGACTGACGCGCTTTCTCGAGGTACCGTCCGACAAGTGGGGCATCAAGAAATTGATGGTGTCGCCATCCTGAAACCCATCACAAAAGTTTCATATCGTATTGAAACTCCGATTCCATTCCAGGAAATTCACGATCTTGTTCAACTCTCGAAAATGGGTCGTAAAGGTCCGGTATTTCTTGAGCTTTGCCTTGATGTATCTGCTACCTATCAAGATCTCGCCGAAGCGAAAATCTCAAGCTTGCCAACAACTACCAAAGACGAAAATGTAGATCATGATTTTTGGAAGAAATTTGAGCCTCTGTGGGAGAAGTCGAGCAGGCCGATGATTTTGATTGGTGGGGGGTTGGATTTTTCGACTTTTCAGGCGCACCTTCCAACACTTCGTAAGTTTGGAATTCCCATCGCAACAACATGGAACACCATTGATTATTTAGATTTCGATGATCCTCTCTATGCCGGTAGACCCAATACCTACGGTATGCGCTGGTCCAACGCCACCATTCAACAAGCGGACCTTGTGATCGCTCTCGGGGCACGACTTGGGCTACAACAAACAGGCTTTGCATGGGAAGAATTTGCTCCCCTCGGTCCCGTTATCCGCGTTGATATTGATCCGAAAGAGTTGGCGCGTCCGCATCCTCACGCCGACTTGACCTTGGTTTCCGATGCAGCGGCCTTTCTGCCACTTCGACCTTCCAATTTTCTGGTTACGCCAATCCTTTTGCCCTTGTTGAAGAACTTGGAAATTCACTTACGAAGGACGATCAAGTTATCCCGTGTAGTAGCGGTGGCGCGTACACCTCAATGATGCAGGCATTTCCTCAAAAGGTTGGCCAGCTCCTATCAAATGACAAAGGGTTGGCGAGCATGGGCTATGGGCTAGGCGGTGCGATCGGCACCTCATTGGCTTTTCCAGAAAAGCGTACGGTTCTAGTTGAAGGAGATGGGGGCTTCGCACAGAATCTTTCAGAGTTGGGCACGGTTGCCAACAGAAAACTTAACCTTAAAATCTTTATTTTCTCGAATTTGGGTTATGCCTCAATACGCGTCTCACAGAAGGCATATTTTCAAGGTTCGTATATCGGTTGCGACTGGGAAACAGGAGTTGGTCTTCCCGATTGGCATGGCGCGTTCGGAGCCTATGGAATTCCTTCAATTGAAATCTTTGATCAACACCTATCCACCCCGGGAGTTCGAGATCTCCTCGACGCCCCAGGGCCAGCAGCTTTTATCGTGAATATTCACCCTGATCAATCGTTCTTGCCAAAAATAACAAGTCGCATTTTTCCGGACGGAAAGATGAAATCGAATCCACTTCATCTTATGGACCCGCAACTTGATGATGAAACGTCGGAGATTGTGTTTCCATATCTACCACCGTCGATGCGAACAATCCGTGGTTGAGGTTGGTAAAAAGACACTAATTGTCACTGGCGCAACTGGTTGGCTTGGCAGAGAACTTCTCGAGCGATTGACTTCTCCCGTCGATCAAGTTTCCAGCGATACGACTCTAATTTCCACGCGGTCAAAAACGTTGAAGTTGTCTTCTGGTCGGGAAATGCTGACGCAAACCTATGATGAAGTGACGCTTCCAATCACAGTCGATGGTTTTGTTAATTTGGCTTTCCTAACTAAAGAAAAAGTGGCGAAAGTTGGATTTGATAATTTTGTTCTTCGAAACATGGAATTGATTTCGCGTGCCTGCCGCGTGATCGAGACGAGTAGACCCAAATGGATTCTCTCTGTGTCTTCAGGCGCAGTTTTTAGAGCCGGTACGACAGAGTTTGAACGAGATATCCGCCAAAATCCGTACGGATTTTTGAAGCGCGTAGAGGAACTCCTGCTGGCAGATGCCGCTCAAAAAGTCGGATCTACCTTAATTATCGGTCGGCTTTGGGGGTCAAGCGGGCGATACATGCCAATTCACCACAG
>JAPLBP010000112.1 GCA_026392695.1 Actinomycetota bacterium
CAGTGGTATTTCAAGATAACTGATTACGCTGATCGGCTTCTCGATGACATGTCTCAACTCGAAGGCAACTGGCCAGACAAAGTTTTGACGATGCAACGTAATTGGATTGGCCGCTCAACAGGTGCCAATGTGGTTTTTCAGATTGAAGGTCGTGCCGAACCCGTAACCATTTACACGACACGACCAGATACTTTGTACGGAGCGACGTTCTTTGTCGTCGCCGCAGATAGCGACTTGGCTGCAGAACTCGCACGGGGCACCGCTGCTGAATCGGAATTCGAAAATTATGTCGAAGCAATAAAAGCGGCCAGCGATATCGATCGTCTGGCAACAGATCGACCAAAAACGGGCGTCTTCCTTCAGCGTTATGCGATCAACCCTGTCAACGGTGAAAAACTTCAAATCTGGGCTAGTGATTATGTGTTGGCCGATTACGGCACGGGTGCGATCATGGCGGTTCCTGCACATGATCAACGTGACTTAGATTTTGCGCGAGCCATGAAATTGCCAGTTCGAGTAGTTGTTGAAACAGGGGAAGAAGATCCGAACCTGACGGGAATCGCCACAGCCGGTAATGGAACCCTAATAAATTCTGGTCCACTGGACGGGAAGAGCAAGGATGATGCGATTGCCTTCATCAATGCCCAACTTGAAGGAGATGGCTTAGGAAAAGCTGGAAATAATTATCGTCTGCGTGACTGGTTAATTTCTCGTCAACGATATTGGGGTACGCCGATACCTATCATTCATTGCGAATCTTGCGGTGAAGTGGCCGTCCCAGAGGATCAATTACCGCTGAAATTGCCAAGTGCCGCAGGTTTGGATTTAAAGCCAAAGGGAACCTCACCTCTTGGCGCTGCGACCGATTGGGTAAATGTTGCTTGTCCTAAGTGTGGCAAGCCTGCCAAACGAGATACCGACACTATGGATACCTTCGTAGATTCTTCTTGGTATTTCCTACGTTATCCAAGTTCGCAAGACCACACGCAAGCATTTGATCGCAAGGCAGTTGATACTTGGTTGCCCGTGGATCAATACGTAGGTGGCGTGACACATGCGATCTTGCACCTTCTCTACAGTCGCTTCATCACAAAAGTTCTCTCTGACATGGGTGCGGTTGGTTTCGACGAACCTTTTGCTCGATTGCTGAATCAGGGCATGGTCGTTATGGATGGCTCGGCGATGAGTAAGAGTCGGGGAAATCTCGTCAGGCTTTCCGATGAATTAGAAAATCACGGCGTCGATGCCATTCGACTCTCCATGGTATTTGCTGGCCCACCTGAGGATGATGTGGATTGGGCCGACGTTTCCCCATCAGGATCAGTTAAGTTCTTGAATCGTGCCTGGAGACTTTCTGGAGATGTCACGAGCAAAGTAGGTGTTGAATTCACAAAGGGTGATGTGAGTTTAAGGAAGGCTACGCATAAAGCGTTACATGATGCTGCATTTGCAGTGGAATCTTTACGTTTCAACGTTGCCATCGCGCGTGTAATGGAGCTGGTAAACGCGACTCGCAAAGCCATTGATTCAGGTTGCGGACCTGCAGATCCTGCGACACGTGAAGCCGTCGAGGCGATCGCAATTATGTTGTCCCTTGTCGCTCCATTTACGGCAGAGGAAATGTGGGAGCGCCTTGGACATGCTCCATGTGTTGCCCTCGCAGGTTGGCCAAAGGTTGACCCAGTTCTTTTGGTGGCAGATTCGGTCATTGCTGTTGTTCAGATCAATGGAAAGATTAAGGAGCGACTTGAAGTTTCTCCGCTCATCACGGATGCAGAATTAGAGGCCGAAGCGCTGGCTCACGTGACAATTCGGGAAGCACTTGTCGGATCTTCAGTTCTTAAAATAGTTACTCGAGCGCCAAAAATAGTTAATATCGTTATCAACAACTCGTAGCCCTAAACATTACTACCTCACTTTGTGAGGTTTGTTTCAGGCTTCTACTTTCATTGCTTCCGTGAATGAAGCGATAGAGCAATTTCGAGAGCGCCTAGATGGTTGGAGAAGTGATCTCCATTTTTCTCGAGTTCAGATTCGCTCACTTCTGGCCCTGATTGTCTTGGTTCTTCTTGTCTCGGCGGCCGTAATTAATGGGGGCAATTCCGTTCCGATTGCAGCTCCTGCTCCTTTGGTTATAACTCCTTCAAATATCACCGTAGATGTGGCTGGTGGCGTTAAAAAGGCCGGGGTGTACTCCTTGCCAGAAAACTCACGAGTGGTCGATGCCATCGCTGCGGCTGGAGGG
>JAPLBP010000015.1 GCA_026392695.1 Actinomycetota bacterium
GTGATTCTCTGGCGGGGACACTGTTCGGTCCACGGTCGTTTCAGCGTTGAAGCAGTCAATGACGTGCGCAACAGAATTCCCAACGTGAAGATTCTCGTCCATCCTGAATGCCAACATGAGGTTGTGTCGATCGCCGATCGTGTTGGCTCGACCGAAGCGATCATCAAAATTGTTGAAGCCTCTGAACCTGGCTCGGCGTGGGCTATCGGAACTGAGCTCAACCTCGTATCCCGGTTGGCGAAAAAGCATTTGGACAAAACTATCGTTTTCCTCGATAAGAGCGTTTGTTACTGCTCAACCATGAACCGAATCGATCTGCCCCATCTTGTTTGGGCAATGGAATCTGTCGTGAATGGCCATTTAGTCAACCAAATCAGCGTCTCCGCCGACGTCGCTGCTTTTTCCAAGTTAGCGTTGGAACGCATGCTGGCTCTTCCGTTATAGTCATCGGCTATGAGCGAAGAAAATACAGATAAAAAAGGTCACGCAACGCCTAAGCGCAAAGATGCTGAAGCAAAACGTGTGGTTAACTCTTTAGCGCCGGCCAAGAACAAGGTAGAACGCGCGAAGCAAAAGGAATTAGTGCGCCAACAGCGAGTCTCGGCTAGAGCCGCCTACATGCGCGGAGAAGAAAGCGCCATGCCAGCCCGCGATCGTGGACCAGCTCGACGCTTTATTCGAGATCTAGTAGATAGTCGACGATCGGTAGGCGAATATTTCTTGCCACTTCTGGTCTTAGTACTTCTCGTCTCTCGCATCACAGCACTTCAAAGTGTTGCTGTTCTTTTGATGTATTTCATCATGCTCTCGGCAATCGTCGATTGGTTTAGATTGAAGCGCCAGGTCAAAGCAGCAATCGCCGAAAAATTTCCTGATACAAGCACAAAAGGTTTGGCTATGTATGCATGGTCTCGATCGACGCAATTGCGTCGACTGAGAGCACCCAAGCCGATGGTTACGGCTTCAAGGCGCGAAAAGAAAAGTTCTTAAACTTTCCTTAATTAAGCTCGCGGATTGGGGCTGATGTTCTGGGCCGGATCTGTCTCTGGAAGTTTTCCAAGAGCTTTGTCGATCGCCTTTAATACTTCCGGTGCAAGAACTACTCCACTTGCTTTGACGTTCTCCTTCACCTGTGAAGGCCTGGTTGCGCCAATGATCGCTGAGGAAACATTCTTGTTTTGAAGTACCCATGCAACTGCAAGTTGAGCCATTGAAAGGCCCGCCTCCTCGGCGATCGGTTTTAGACTTTGGACAGCCGTGAGAACTTCTTCTCGCATCCAGCGCGAGATCATCTCGGCGCCATTCTTTTTGTCAGTAGCACGTGATCCAGCAGGGACTTTCTTTCCAGGCTTGTATTTTCCGGTCAGAACTCCTTGCGCAATTGGCGACCAAACAATCTGGCCAATACCTTCAGCTTGGGACATAGGAACGATCTCTTTTTCTATGACGCGCCAAAGCATTGAATATTGCGGTTGGTTTGAAACGAATCGGTTATAGCCGAACGCGTCTTGAATCTTGAGGGCGTCCTCGATTTCGCTAGATCGCCACTCGGAGGTGCCGATGTAGTTGACCTTGCCTTGTCGTATGAGATCGTCAAAGGCGCTCAAAGTTTCTTCAAGAGGAGTCTCGTAATCAAATCGATGTGCCTGATAGAGATCGATGTGATCTGTCTTTAATCTTTTCAACGAAGCGTGGCATGACTCCATAATGTGTTTGCGTGAAAGTCCACGATCGTTTTTGCCGGATCCCGTAGGCCAATACACTTTTGTGAAAAGTTCATAGGATTCGCGGCGGACCCCTTTGAGGGCTTTACCTAAAACGCTCTCCGCCTTCGTTGCTGCATAAACATCGGCAGTGTCAAAGGTCGTAATTCCCACATCGAGGGCAGTTTTTACGCAGGCAATCGCCGCATCTTGTTCCACTTGTGACCCATGGGTAATCCAGTTTCCGTAGGAAATCTCAGAAACATACATACCTGATCCACCTAAGCGACGAAATTCCATGACCAGCCCTCCATCTATTTGCGATTACTAAAGACTAACACCGCAACATGAAGGAGAAAACGAGTCGGATATTGCTTATCCCCTCCCACTATGGTTTCGTTCACCTACAACTACATATGTCTTTGTTCAGGGGAAGTCCGGTGAAAGTCCGGCGCTGACCCGCAACCGTAAAGCAGTGAAGCACTGCTGAGTCGGATTACCTGATCAAAGGCTCGAAATCGACACCACCCGCCGAGGTCTGCGGGGCGAAAGTCCAAACAGAAGTGTTTGCGTCAATGGTTAAGTCGTTCGAGATATTTCGAACGGCTTTTTTTATTGGGTAATCCCGACGAATGGTCCGCCCTGTGAGACTCCCTTTAGAGAGAGACTCAACAGTTGAAAAAATCACGCATTACATTCGCACTTGCAATCACACTTGCACTTTCATTTCTCACTCCCCCAGCAGCCCACGCTGCCGATAAGGGCTATCGCTATTGGGGATATTTTCAAGCGGCCCCTGGCGCCACAATGTGGACTATGGCTATGACAGGTCCGACCGTAAATATTCCAGATGGATCTGTAGAAGGTTGGGCATTTACTTTTAGTAGCGACAGCGTGCCGGATGCGGCCACACCGAGAATCTCCCCCGACTTCTCGCATATATGTGGTGCCACGCGAGCAATCGCGGGAAAGAAAAGAGTAGGAATCACGATTGATTTTGGAAGTGCCTTTATAAAACCAAAAGGTGAGACGGTTCCTCGCTCCTTTTCTAAATGTGTAGTGATTGAAAAATCAGCGCTGGGAATTGATGTCCTAGGTAAAATTGTAAAGTTAAGAACCGAGGGATCGGGGCTTATTTGCTCTCTCAATTCCTACCCTGCAAAGGAATGTGGCGCGGAAATCTCGACACCCAGCGCCCTTCTAAAGAAGTAGCGATATGACGCATCGCGCACTGCACCCACTTGCATGGTGGATTTGGGCTGGATCACTGGCGATAGCACTCGCCAAATCCAACTCTCTTCTTCTCTCCGCATCCGTTGTGGGCGCAGTGGCGATCGTCGTCTCTAAAAAATCGGAGAATGCCCCATGGGCGCAGAGTTTTCGTTGGGCACTCACCATGGGTTTGTGGATAGTGATCATCCGAATTTTCGTTGGCATCACAATTGGCGTTCCTACTTATGGAAGAGCAATCTTCACACTTCCCGTGTTGACTCTCCCTACTTGGATGGTGGGTATTCGTGTCGGCGGCCCAGTGACTTTCGAGAGAGTGTCAGCCACTGCACATGAAGGCTTTATGTTGGCTGCAATTATTGCTCTACTCGGCGCCGCCTCGTCCTTATCGAGCCCCCATCGCTTGCTGCGATCGATTCCCATCATGGTCTACGAATTTGGTGTGGCAGTTGTAATCGCCACATCCGTCTTGCCTCAGATTGTTACCAGCGCTGGTCGAATTCGACAAGCACAAGAGCTCAGGGGGCAAACATCGACAAGTTGGAGAAGAATTGCACTACCGCTTTTAGAAGATTCGCTTTCTCGTTCGCTGGACTTGGCTGCAGCCATGGATTCTCGCGGATATGGATTTAGCCGAAAACGATCGCGCTACCGACCAAACTCTTGGACCCAACGTGAATTCTTACTCATTGCTCTGGGGGTTATTTCGCTGATCTATCCGTTGGTTTCCGTCGTCACCGCGACATCAGCTCTTCTTTTGGCTCCGGGTCAGGAGAGGCCATGATTACTTTTGCAAATGTCTCGCTTATCTACCCGCATTCAATCAAAACTGTCCTCGAGGATCTTTCGTTCACGGTCACCGAAGGTGAATTCGTTCTCGTTATGGGATCAACGGGATCTGGAAAATCATCACTGCTTCGACTCATCAATGGCTTAGTGCCCCATCACACCGGAGGAATCCTTGCCGGCGACATCCTTGTTGACGGCATTTCTACACGCAATGTAAAACCCGGTGGGCTCTCCCACCTCATCGGAATCGTGGGACAAAATCCGTTGAACGGTTTCGTGGCAGACCGAGTTGAAGAAGAGATTGCTTTTGGTATGGAAACGTTAAACATGGCACCGGAAGTCATGCGAAAGCGAGTCGAGGAAGTGCTTGATCTATTGAGTTTGGCGGATCTGCGAGATCGTTCCATAGCCACTCTTAGCGGAGGCGAGCAACAAAGAGTCGCGATAGCAAGTGCTTTAGTAATGCATCCAAAAGTATTAGTTCTGGATGAACCAACGAGTGCTCTGGATCCCATCGCCGCCGAAGAAGTGCTTTCCATCCTTCAAAGACTTGTTCACGACCTCGGGCTAACAGTGATCATTTCCGAACATCGACTTGAAAGGGTCATCCAATTTGTCGATCGCATCATAAATATTGAAGGCGACGGAATCGCAGTAATCGGCTCTCCCCAAGAAATTCTGAAGCACTCGGCGATCGCTCCGCCCATCGTTCAACTTTCCCGAGCATTGAAAATGCCCGCGATTAGTTTGACAGTGCGTGAAATGCGAAGAGCCACGCAAGATCTTCGTGGCTCAAGCATCGCAAGAGAAAGAGAATCTCTCGTCAACACTTCTGCCGAGGAAGTGATTCGAATTTCAAAGCTCAGATCGGTCTACGGCACAAAGGTCGCACTCAACGATATTTCTCTATCCGTCAAGTCACATGAAATTGTCGCGGTGATGGGCCGAAACGGAGCAGGAAAAAGTACTTTGCTGCGCTCCATTTCTGGGATTCAGAAACCGCTCTCCGGTGAAGTAAGTGTCCTCAAGATGGACCCAACTCGGTTAAAGGGTCGAGAACGTGCCGCATCTGTTGGCTATATCCCGCAAGAACCAAGCGATTTGCTTTACGGACAAAGCGTGGAGGGGGAATGCAGACAGGCCGATAAAGATAACGGCGTTGCCCCTGGAACAACATACGAAATTCTTACCTCCCTTGTCCCAAACATTTCCCCCAGCGTCCATCCACGAGATCTATCCGAAGGCCAACGTCTAGGTTTAGCAATAAGTGTCGTACTTTCTTCGAATCCGAAAATTCTTATACTAGATGAACCAACACGCGGCCTGGACTATGCAGCGAAATCCTCACTCATCTCTCTACTTAAAACACTTGCAAATGATGGTCGCGCAATAATTATCGCGACTCATGATGTAGAGCTCGTCGCAGAAGTCGCGCAACGAATTCTTTTCTTAGCCGATGGTGAGATTGTGGCTGATGGACCAACAGTTGATGTATTACTTTCATCTCCAGCGTTTGCCCCACAAGTCGCGAAGATCATGGCTCCCTTGCCATGGTTGACCGTGAACGACGTTCTCAAAAGTGAGTTGTAGAAAATGCTGACGACGGCGAATATTTATACTTTCCGCAAGCGGTCCATCGTTACATTGGTGTTAGCGTCCACTATAAGTGCAGCAGGTTTTCTCTGGCCGTTCGTCATCAACGCCCGTACGCATTTTCACGCACTCAATAGCAATCTCTTTTACTGGATTGCAGTTCCCATTGCGTTAGCAATTCTTATCGTCGAAATTAGCAACGACCGCCTGGATGCAAAATCGATCGCGCTTTTGGGAGTGCTGACCGCTCTTACTGCAGCGCTTCGCCCAGTTGGTGCCGGCGCGGTCGGAATTGAACCAATGTGGTTCATATTGATTCTCGCAGCGAGAGTTTTCGGTCCAGCTTTTGGTTTCGTTCTCGGGATTCTGGCCCTCTTTCTTTCTGCATTTCTCACGGGAGGATTCGGACCTTGGTTGGCATATCAAATGTTTGCGGCCGGCTGGATTGGTTTAGGTGCCGGATTGCTACCCAACCGAATCGGTAAACACTGGTTGCGAGGTAAATCCGAGATCGCGACGCTTTTCCTCTACGGCGCTCTCGCGTCACTCATTTTTGGATTGTTGATGGATCTGCAGTTTTGGCCATGGGCGATTGGAAGTCGCACTCAACTGTCATATGTTTCTGGAGCGGCCGTGGTCGACAATCTGCATCGCTTTGTGGTCTTCCATTTCGCCTCATCCATGGCTTGGGATGTTCCGCGAGCCGTCTTTACTTCTATCCTGATTGTTTTGACTGGACCTGCAGTGCTTTTTGCGCTTCGTCGAACTCAGCGAAAAGCTGCCTTTCTAACACCAATCGAATTTGCTAGCGCACGTGAGACGGAACAAAAGGGAGCTTGATGATTTCGATGGGGCTATCGGTTCCCCTGACATCGATGCTTAATTGGTCGCCAACTTTGTAAATAGGCGAAATCAATGCCAACGCGATTCCGAATTTCAAAGTGGGTGAGAAAGTTCCGCTTGTAACTTCGCCAACAATTTCTCCCTCTGAGTTCTTAACATTCATATGTGCGCGAGGTATTCCGCGACCCAAGAATTTAATTCCCTGCAATTTTCTCTTCGCGCCGTTTTCTCTCTGGGCTCGAAGCACTTTTGCCCCAGTGAAGTCCTCTTTGTTCCAGCCGACCGCCCAGTTCGCATTGGCTTCAACCGGGGTGATATCTAACGAAAGTTCGTGCCCATGGAGTGGATAACCCATTTCGGTTCGCAAAGTATCCCTTGCCCCTAATCCGCAGACAACACCATCAAAAGGCTCCATCGCAACAACGAGTGCGCTCCAAATCTTTTCGGCTTCTTCCCATTTTGGTAAAAGTTCGAAACCACTTTCGCCGGTGTATCCGGTACGGCACAAAATGACCGACACCCCGCCAATAGACACGTGAGCAAAGCTCATATAGTCCAGAGCGCTATCAACACCGAGGGATTCCAACACCGCACCAGCCGAAGGGCCTTGAACAGCTATAACTCCAAATTTTTCGTGCAAATTAATGATCTCAATTCCATCGTGAGGCGCATTCATCAACGCGGCAACAACCTCGGTCGTATTCGAAGCATTTGGAACCAAAAAGAAATCCTCTGCCGAATTCCGATACACGATCAGGTCATCAATGACGCCGCCTGAGTCGTGACACATCATCGTGTATTGGGCCTGCCCATCAGTAATGCGGTTCAGATCGTTAGTGAATGCGCGATTGAGAAACTCCAACGCACCAACCCCGCGCACCGATGCTTTGCCGAGGTGAGAAACATCAAAGAGTCCAACTCTTTCCCGCACCGCTGTGTGCTCAGCGAGGGTTCCCGTAGCCGGATAATCGATCGGCATAAGCCAGCCGCCAAAGTCAGCCATTTTCGCGTTACGGGTGAGGTGCTCTTGATGCAAAGGAGAATGTTTCATGTCCCCAATCTATCGCCTAGTCTTGGGACATTGAAGCCAGAAACGGAGTCTTCGTGCCCACAGTTAAGTTATCCGATACAGCAGTAATTGATGCCGTTCTCGTTGTAGGTCTTTCAAAGAAAGAGGGCAAGTCCTCTTCACTGGTGATCGAATCGGGAGATATTGCCCTGGAGGAAAAATCCTTGCTTTCCGCGCTAAAAGATATGGGTGCAACCGGTAAAGCGGATGAAGTCATTAAACTTCCCGGCACTTCGGTTCGGTTATTGGTTTTTACTGGGTTAGGAAAATATCAATCGTCATATTCGCATGAGAATCTGCGAAGAGCATCAGGTGCCGCATCTCGTTCGTTAGAGGGAAACGTAGCTGTAACTTTTTCTCTTCCCGCACCTGATATGGAATCGGTTAGTGCAATCGCCGAAGGGGCAGCCCTCGGTGCATATTCTTTTGTGAAATTCATGGGTTCGACGAAAAAGAACCATCAAAAGCCAGTAGAAAAGATTACGGTTCGCACCTCACTCGCTAGAAAAAAGGGTGCGAGCGCCATAGCCAAGAGATCATCGACCATCGCTCGCTATAACCACTTGGTACGCGATCTAGTGAACACTCCTCCAAGTCATCTCAACCCAGTCGCTTTTGTTGACGCGATAAAAAAGGAGATTGTTCAAGCCGGTGGCGCCAAGGCTGGTCTTAAAGTTTCAGTGCTCGATGAGAAGCAATTACGTGCCCAAGGTTTTGGTGGCGTCACAAGCGTTGGACAAGGATCAGCCAATCCCCCGAGATTGCTTCACATCTCTTATACGCCCTCGCGTTCAAAAGGTTCTTATGGACTCATTGGCAAGGGAATTACATTCGATTCTGGTGGTCTAAACCTCAAACCTGGACTCGGTATGCAAGCAATGAAATCGGACATGGGCGGCGCCGCAGCCGTATGCGCCGTCACCTTGGCAATCGCGACCTTGAAACTTCCAATTGCTATTGAAGCGTGGGCACCTCTTGCGGAAAATATGGTCAGCGATACCGCGACGCGACCAGGTGACATCGTGACAATCTACGGAGGAAAAACCGTTGAGGTCCTCAATCCCGATGCAGAAGGGCGATTGGTTCTAGCCGACGCAATAGTTAAAGCGGTTGAAGTTGGTCATAAGGGTCTACCACTTGACGGAATTATCGATGTGGCGACCTTGACTGGTGCCCAAGGAATTGCGTTAGGAACGCGAACAAGTGCGGTGATGACAAATGACGAGGAGTTCCGGAATCGTTTCTTGACCAGTGCAGATCTGGCCGGGGAATCTTTTTGGCCCATGCCCTTACCAGCTGAATTGCGCCCATCTTTGGACTCCCCCGTGGCAGATCTTGCAAATATTGGCGAACGATTGGGCGGAATGTTGGTCGCTGGGCTCTTTTTGAAGGAATTTGTGCCAGAGAAGCTCCCTTGGCTCCATCTAGACATAGCCAGCCCTGCCTATAACGAAGCCGGTGCCCATGGCTACACAAGCGTGGGCGGTACGGGCGTCAGCGTCCGCTCACTTCTAACTTTCATCGAATCTCTCTGCTGAGGGATGGGTCGAGAGGTAGCCCGAAGGCTGGCAAGATAGGCACTCGGATTCTCTTACCGTTGATCGCCGCCATGGTGGTCAATTGCTCTGGGCGAAAGGTTCATTGTGGCTGATTTTGATCTCGTAATTCTTGGTGGCGGAAGCGGCGGTTATGCCTGCGCCCTTCGTAGCGCTCAATTGGGACTTTCTGTCGTCCTGATCGAAGCAGATAAGTTAGGTGGCACCTGTTTACACCGCGGGTGCATCCCAACGAAAGCTCTGCTCCATGCCGGTGAAGTCGCAGATAGCGCTAGAGACGCCGCACATTTTGGAGTCAATGCAGAATTTCATTCGATGGATATGGTGGCCGTCAATGCTTATAAGGATGGTGTCATTTCGCGCCTGCACAAAGGGTTGCAAGGCTTGGTTAAATCTCGAAATATAACTTTCGTTCAAGGTCATGGTCGATTGGTTTCGAAAGATACCGTTGAAGTAAACGGCGAGCGATACACCGGAAAAAATGTTGTTTTGGCCACAGGTTCTTACGCGCGCACGCTTCCAGGATTGGAAATTGACGGCGTTCGAATTATTACCAGTGACCATGCCCTGACTCTTGATCACGTTCCAGCACGCGTGATTGTTCTAGGAGGCGGCGTTATCGGTTGCGAGTTCGCCTCTGTATGGAAGTCCTTCGGATCTGACGTACGAATCATCGAAGCACTCCCTCACTTGGTTGCACTAGAAGATGAAAGTACGAGCAAGCAATTAGAGCGAGCATTTAGAAAACGCGGAATCAATTTTGAGCTAGGTGTCCGTTTTGCATCTGCGAGCCAATCAGACGCTGGGGTCAAAGTCACTCTCGAAGATGGAAAAGAATTTGAAGCAGATTTGCTTCTCGTAGCAGTTGGTCGTGGACCAGTGTCTGCAAACCTAGGTTACGAAGAACAAGGTCTTGCAATGGAGCGCGGTTACATCACAGTCGACAACAAATGCCGAACTTCGGTTCCAGGAATTTGGGCCGTTGGCGATCTCATTCCTACCTTGCAATTAGCACATGTTGGATTCGGCGAAGGAATCTTGGTTGCCGAAGAAATTGCCGGACTAAATCCGCAACCGATTAATTATGACGGCGTTCCCCGCGTTACATATTCTGATCCTGAGGTTGCATCCGTTGGCCTAACAACCGCGCAAGCCACAGCTCGAGGCCACGATGTTGTCGAATTAAGTTATGACTTAGCCGGGAACGGAAAAGCGCAGATTCTGCGCACAGCAGGATCAATCAAATTGGTTTCCCAAAAAGGCGGGCCAGTAATTGGAATTCACATGGTGGGAGCTCGTGTTGGCGAACTCCTGGCAGAAGCACAATTGATTTACAACTGGGAGGCTAGCGCCGACGATGTCGCTCCTCTTATCCATGCTCATCCCACGCTTTCAGAAGCAATGGGTGAGGCACATATGGCTCTTGCAGGTAAGCCCCTGCACGCGCATGGTTAAGAGATCGATGACTACAAGCGTTTACAGTCCAATGATCGCGACAAGAGGAGATAGTCGATGACATTTTCAGTGAAGATGCCTGCACTCGGTGAGAGTGTGAGCGAAGGAACGGTCACACGTTGGCTTAAGGCCGAAGGTGATTTTGTTGCTGTTGATGAAGCGCTCCTTGAAGTTTCCACCGACAAAGTGGATACGGAAATTCCATCCCCCGTTGCCGGCATCGTTAGCAAGATTATCGTCGGAGTTGATCAGACCGTTCCCGTTGGCGCGGAATTAGCGATCATTTCTGAAAATGAAAGTGCAAGGTCAACCCCCGCTGCACCAATTGTCGAAGCACCATCTCAAAGCGCATCAATAATTCCACCGGTTGCACCCGTCCTAACGCAGGCACCACCACAGAGCGCGCCAATTGCCGCGTTGGGCGGAACCGTCATTTCGATGCCCGCACTCGGCGAGAGCGTCAGCGAAGGAACAGTCACCCGATGGCTTAAGAATGTTGGAGATAATGTTGCTGTTGATGAAGCACTCCTTGAAGTTTCAACTGACAAAGTCGATACGGAAATTCCGTCCCCTGTCGCTGGCACACTCTTAGCAATTGACGTTCCAGTCGATACAACAGTTCCTGTCGGCGCTCGCTTGGCTCTCATAGGTGTCGCTGGCGCTGCGCCGGTTGTTGCACCTGCTGCACCTACGGTTGTTGCACCAGTTACTCCTCCAACAGTTGTTGCGACTCCTGTTGCTCCCGTTGTTACACCTGTTGCTCCAGCAGTTGTTGCCGATGCCGATGCATATGTCACGCCGTTGGTGCGCAAACTCGCATCCGACCTTGGAGTCAATCTTTCTTCAGTTGTTGGCACAGGAGTTGGTGGA
>JAPLBP010000005.1 GCA_026392695.1 Actinomycetota bacterium
GGATTGTTGGTGTGGACACTCGGACTCGGACTGCTGATTGGTATTGCGGTCTGGTTGGCAACGAAAGCGAGATAGGGAAAATGTCAAAGGATATCGAGCGACTTTCAGATCCAGGTCTGCCAGAACACATCCACCGCAAGGCAGATGTCGATCCGCGCGCTGCCAAGAAAGCAGAACGCCAAGTTGCAATTTTGTTCTCGCTTTCCGTTGTGGGAACTCTGCTTTTTATTGGTTCTTACCTCTGGATTCCTTCAAATAAATTTGTCTTTCTTCCTGCGATGGGCGATACCAACGCCCAGCAACTTTTCCTCGGACTCGGACTTACTTTCGCAACACTTTTCATTGGACTCGGAGCAATTCACTGGGCCAAAACACTGATGCCCGACAACGAAGTAATCGCCGAGCGTCATGAATTTAGATCAGAAGAAATCGATAGAAAAGATTTCGTTGAGACTGTTAAGACGCAAGCAGGCGCTGCCGGGTTGGGTCGTCGCCCGCTCATTAAACGCACACTTGGAATCGCGCTCGGACTAGTCAGCGCTTCGCCACTTCTTCTGCTTCGAGATCTTGGACCGCTGCCAAAGAAATCATTGGAACAAACAAGTTGGGAAAAGGGAACACGACTGGTCACAGATCC
Source organism: Actinomycetota bacterium (assembly GCA_026392695.1). Taxonomy (GTDB): domain Bacteria; phylum Actinomycetota; class Actinomycetes; order Nanopelagicales; family Nanopelagicaceae; genus QYPT01. Next base: position 638 of record JAPLBP010000005.1, read on the forward strand.
TGGAAACCAGCCCATCAAAGCATCGGATTTAGAAGTGGGCGCAGTTGCCCAAGTACTTCCCGAACTCAAGCCAAATGAAGAGCGCACTCTTAACAACATCGGCAAGGACGCTGTTCTACTGATTCGTATTCGTCCTGAAGAGTTTCAACTCTCCTCCGAGCGTTTGTCATGGACTCATGAAGGCATCATTGCTTTTTCGAAGATTTGCACCCACATGGGTTGTGCAGTCGCTCTCTACGAACAACAAACGAAGCATCTTCTCTGCCCGTGTCATCAATCAACTTTTGATGTACCTCGCGCGGCAAAAGTTATTTTCGGACCTGCAGCCAGACCACTTCCGCAATTGGCTATTACCGTCGATGCTGACGGCTACTTAATCGCGCAAAAACCATTCTCCGAACCCGTTGGACCTAGTTTCTGGGAGCGATCTTCATGAGTGCCGAAAAGAAAGTTGGAGCTGTTGCCAATTATGTGGACGAACGCACTGGCGCAGCAAAGTGGCTAAAAAAGAATCTCACTAAAGTTTTCCCGGACCATTGGTCATTCATGCTTGGCGAAGTTGCCTTGTACTCCTTCATCATTCTTCTTCTCACAGGCGTCTTCTTAACATTCTGGTTTGACCCATCCCAGCGTGAAGTTTTGTACCAAGGTGGATACCAACCTCTCAGCGGAATCAAAATGTCGGCTGCTTACGCATCCACCCTCAATATCTCTTTTGACATTCGCGGTGGATTACTCATGCGCCAAATCCATCATTGGGCTGCCTTGCTTTTCATGGCCGCGATCGTTGCCCACCTCATGCGAGTCTTCTTCACTGGAGCATTTCGCAAACCACGTGAATTCAACTGGATTATCGGTATTGGGCTTCTGACTCTAGGAATTGTTGAAGGCTTCCTTGGCTATTCACTTCCTGATGATCTTCTGTCGGGAACGGGAATTCGTATTGCTGAAGCGATCATCCAAGCGATTCCGGTCGTGGGCTCCTATTTTGCATTCTTTGCATTTGGTGGACCATTCCCAGGTGAGGCATTCATTCCCCGAATTTTTACAGTGCACGTGCTCCTTCTTCCAGGAATTTTCCTCGCCCTCATTACGGCTCACTTAATGTTGGTTTGGTATCAGAAGCACACCCAATACCCAGGTCCTGGGCGCACTGAGAAAAATGTTGTCGGTTACCCCTTGATGCCCATCTATATGGCCAAGGCTGGCGGATTCTTTTTCATTGTGTTTGGCATAACTGCATTTCTCGCAGCAGTAGCGTCGATCAACCCGATTTGGCTTTATGGTCCCTATACGCCGGCGCAAATTTCGGCTGGTTCTCAACCCGATTGGTACATGGGTTGGCTTGATGGCCTGGTCAGAATGTCGCCACCATTAGAGAGTCATCTCTTTAATCACACAATTTCCTGGAACATATTAATTCCTGGATTAATCGTTCCTGGAATTCTCTTCACCGGAATGGCTCTTTATCCATTTATCGAGAGCTGGCTTACCAACGATAAGCGTGAACACCATCTTCTAGATCGTCCAAGAAATGCACCGAACCGTACGGCCCTTGGAGCGATGTCCTTTACTTTCATTCTTGTTACTCTTCTCAACGGCGGCAACGACTTGATAGCCACACACTTCGCTCTTTCCATTAATGAGATCACGTGGATGAGCCGCATCGGCGTCATTGTTCTTCCGCCCATCGCCTTCGTCATCACCAAGCGGCTTTGCCTCTCTCTTCAACGTCACGATCGAGACCTCGTTCTTCACGGTCGCGAGACAGGTCGCTTACAACTGATGCCCAACGGCGAATTTGTAGAAGTTCATGAACCCATTTCGGCAGCAAAAGCCTGGATTCTTACTCAACACGAACAACCTGCGGCTCTGGAGTTTGTCAGCGAAGACGAACGTGGCGTCAAAGCCCCCAAGGGCGCCTTGAACAAGCTTCGTGCTCGTATGAGTGCAGCGACAGTGGAGCAAGTGCCACGCGTTGACGGCGATGATCTCAAGGAGATTGAGCACCACTAAGTCCCTCTCACCTCTAAGTCCCTCTCACCTGTAGGGAGCCCTTCCTCGCGTGTTAGCGCTAGTGCTAGCCCTCATCGAGGGGTAGCGTGGGGGTCATGAAACGACTCCTTCCCCTCGCTCTCCTGCTGGCAATGCTGCCACTATCCACCGCAGATGCCGCCTCACGGGCTGCAAAACCACCTGCCTTAGGTGGTGTCTGCTCAAAGGTGAACGCAGTATCAAAATCTGGCGCGGTTTCGCTCGTTTGTCACAAAGTTGGCAAGAAACTTATCTGGCAAAAGGTAGGCGTGAGTGCTCCAAAAACGACCCCATCTTCATCGCCATCTTCTACCCAAAGTCCTTCACAAACACCTGCACCATCTCCAAAACCGGGGGCTACCGTCACGATCAGCGCAATTTCACCAGCAAGTAGTTACGAAATAAACGTCAATGCAAAGCAATTCTCTTGGTCCTTTTCCTACGCCGTAGCTGGCGAGAAATCGCCGCGACTCGGAACCGAACCCACGTTGTATCTTCCTGTTGGAAAGCCTGTCCAACTCAATATTTCATCCACCGATACATCTCATGGGTTTTGGATCCCGGCTTTTTCGCTCGATAAAGAGGCCGCTGCCGGCACTATCGCACATCTGAATATTACGGCCGATAAAGTTGGAAAATTTCCTGGGGCATGCAACATTCAATGCGGTCGCGGACACCCGGGAATGACTTTCACTGCCGAAGTAGTTTCTGAAACTGATTACTTGAAAATAATCGGCGGTTTAAAAGCCAATTAGTGTGCGGAAACTTCAGGCTTTTCATATTCTGTTACGAAGCCAACAACGCTAATCAATAGAGCGCCCACTCCGATCAAAGTCAGCCACCAACCGACAATGAGACCTAAACCTGCAGCCATCATTGACAGAGCAACTGGCAATGGCCACCAAGAATGTGGGCTGTAGAAACCGAGGTCTCCTGCAGAGTCTGCTATCTCACCTTCGGTATTGTCCTCCGGAAGAATCCCTCCTTGATGCTTCATTGAGTACCAAATATAGAAACCAATAAGGCCTGCGAGTCCTCCACTTAAAGTCAGCGCGATGACGCCAAGTATTTCGCCACCGAGCTGCCAATAAATGACCGCCATGATGAAATAGAAAATGGTCAATCCTAGAAAGAGTTTAAATGAGACCTTCATGGTCTTAATGCCCCTCTGTCTTAATGTGCGGGTGGTGAAGATCGAAGGCAGGTCGCTCACTTCGAATCCTTGGCATGGACAAGAAGTTATGGCGCGGCGGTGGACAAGAAGTAGCCCATTCCAATGAAGCGCCGTAGCCCCAAGGGTCATCGACTCCCACCATCGGAGACTTGCGAGTTATCCATACGTTAACAAGGAACGGAATCATCGAGGCCGCCAGTAACACCGAACCTGCTGTGGAAACTTGGTTCATAAAAGTGAAGCCATCACCAGGAAGGTAATCGGCATAACGACGTGGGAAGCCTTTAATGCCCAGCCAGTGCTGAATGAGGAACGTTAAATGGAAACCGAAAAAAGTCATCCAAAAATGAATTTTTCCAAGACGTTCATTAAGCATCTTGCCCGTCATCTTTGGCCACCAGAAATAGAAGCCGCCGAACATCGCAAATACGACAGTTCCGAAGAGAACATAATGAAAATGGGCTACAACGAAGTAGGAAGCCGAGACTGCAAAGTCCAAAGGTGGCGAAGCCAAAATAATTCCCGTCAAACCGCCGAAGAGGAAGGTGATAAGAAATCCGACCGTCCATAGCATCGGCGTTTCAAAAGAGATTGATCCGCGCCACATTGTGCCGATCCAGTTGAAGAA
>JAPLBP010000017.1 GCA_026392695.1 Actinomycetota bacterium
ATTTCGATTCTCGAATCTCTTAATTTGCGCCAGCGTCGGCTCGAAATAGTTTCGTGCCCGTCGTGTGGCCGTGCACAAGTTGATGTCTACACGTTGGCTGAGCAAGTTCAAGCAGGCTTGCAAGGCATGACGGTTCCACTTCGAGTTGCGGTCATGGGTTGCGTAGTCAACGGACCAGGTGAAGCGCGCGAGGCAGATCTGGGAGTCGCATCCGGCAACGGCAAAGGTCAGATTTTCGTCAAAGGTCAGGTCATTAAGACGGTCCCTGAATCGATGATCGTGGAGACTCTCATTGAAGAAGCGATGAGATTGGGCGAAGAGATGGAAGCCGCAGGCGTCGAATCGGGCACTCCTTCCGTCGGAGTCCACTAATACTTCTTCACGCACGCTCGCTTAACACTCGGGTAGGCTCACGCTTATGTTGAAGATGTCCACTCTGTTCTTGCGCACATTGCGCGATGATCCAGCCGATGCTGAAGTGGCCAGCCACCGCCTTCTCGTACGTGCGGGTTATGTACGACGTATTGCTGCGGGCATTTATTCATGGTTGCCACTTGGTTACATCACTTTGCGCAATATTGAACGTGTTGTCCGAGAAGAGATGGATGCGGCAGGTTTTCAGGAAGTGCACTTTCCAGCGCTTTTGCCTAACGATGCTTATGAGAAGACCAATCGAGTCGCGGAATATGGGCCGAATCTCTTTCGCCTGAAGGATCGCAAGGGCGGAGATTATTTACTTGCGCCTACTCATGAAGAGATGTTCACGCTTATGGTGAAGTCGGAGTACTCCTCGTATAAAGATCTTCCACTTTCTTTGTATCAGATTCAAACCAAATATCGCGATGAAGCACGTCCTCGAAGTGGAATCATCAGAGGACGCGAATTTGTCATGAAGGATTCGTATTCTTTCGATGTAACGGATGAAGGCTTAGACGAGTCCTACAACAAACATCGTGAGGCATATATCAAGACTTTCGATCGACTCGGTATGCGTTTTAATATTGTCAAGGCGATTTCAGGCGCGATGGGCGGTTCGCGTTCAGAGGAGTTTTTAGCACCTTGCCCAACCGGTGAAGATACCTATGTACTGTGCGAAAACTGCGGTTATGCCGCAAATGTTGAAGCAATGAAATCCACGGTTGAAGCTGTCGATGGATCAGGTATTGCGGCCATGCAGGTAGTCGATACCCCAAACACTCCAACGATCGACACTCTCGTAGATGTTCTCAACGCAAACTATGGCGGGGGATTTACAGGAGCCGATACATTGAAGAATGTTCTTCTGGTGGCTGATGGAAAAAACATTGCAGTTTTAGTGCCTGGGGACAGGGAAGTTGATCTTAAGAGACTTCAAGCAAATTTACCTGGAGTTGAAGATCTTCGACTTTTCGAAGATGCAGATTTTGCGAAGAATTCAAACTTAGTTAAAGGATATGTGGGTCCTCAAAGGGCGCAAGAATTTGGGCTAACTCTGTATGCAGACCCTCGCATTGCTCCAGGTACCTCGTGGGTGACGGGAGCAAACGAAAAGAACCACCATGCGCTCAATGTTGTGAATGGTCGCGACTTTACAGTCGATGAATATCTCGACTGCGCCGAAGTTCGCCAAGGAGATGCCTGTCCTCAATGTGCCACGCCAGTAGTCATTGATCGCGCGATTGAAATTGGCCACATCTTTCAGTTGGGTCGCAAATATGCCCAAGCACTCGACCTGACAGTTTTGGATAGCGATGGAAAATCTCGTGTGGTCACAATGGGATCCTACGGAATCGGCGTTTCTCGTGCGGTTGCCGCAATAGCCGAACAAACACACGATGAATTGGGATTGAACTGGCCAGAGGAAATTGCGCCAGCCCAAGTGCATATCGTCGCAACCGGTAAGGAAGATCTGCCATTTGATACAGCACTTGCTCTTGCTCATTCACTCGAGGGCCTTGGTCGGCGCGTCATGTTGGATGATCGCCGCGATGCCAGCGCCGGTGTTAAATTCAAAGATGCCGAGCTAATTGGTAATCCAATTATTGTTGTCGTTGGAAAATCCTTAGCAGAAGGAAAAATTGAGATCCGAGTTCGCAAAACGGGAGAGCGTTCAGAAGTTCTCCTTGCTGATGCTCCTGGCGCAATATCTAGTCTCCTAAAGTAACTTTCATATGGACCTCTTGGGCAACGTTTCAGTTGCCTCGATGGTCTTCATGGGCATCGCCGCTCTTTGTGCTGGCTTTATCGACGCCATTGCAGGAGGTGGGGGCTTAATTCAGTTACCGGCTCTTCTGATTGGATTGCCGCAATCCTCCACGGTTCAAGTGCTTGGTACAAATAAACTTTCTGCGATATTCGGTACTAGCGCAGCAGCGTTCATGTACCGAAAGCGAGCAAGACTAGATCTTTTCCTTACGCTTTCAATGGCCAGTGCAGCACTCGTTGGATCGATGTCAGGGGCGCTCCTAGCTTCGAACATTCCCACGAAAGCATTTCGACCTTTGGTTTTCATCCTCCTCATCGCTGTAGGCGTCTTCACATGGAAGAGACCCGTTCTTGGCCATGTTGAAAAAATGCGTCACGGTGTGCGCCGTCGCCGAGTTATCGCAATCCTCGTTGGAGCTGGTATCGGCTTCTACGATGGGATTTTTGGCCCGGGCACAGGAACATTTCTGATGTTGGTATTAGTTGCCGTCCTTGGCTACGAATTTCTCAGTGCATCGGCAATTGCGAAAGTCGTGAATGTCGCAACCAATGCGGGAGCAATTTTCATATTTGGAATTCACGGAGTCGTTTTATGGAAGATAGGTCTACTACTGGGAATTGCAAATATCACTGGAGGCGCATTGGGTGCCCGAATGGCCCTGCGAGGGGGATCGGTATTCATTCGCAAAATCTTCCTCATGGTGACAGCCCTTCTGATTATAAAAGTTGGGATTGACACGATTACTCACTGGTAAAAGTTCGTCCTTTGCAGTTATGATGCGCATTACAACTTCATAGAAAGTGAACAACAATGGATCTCGCTGAAAAAATTACGCAAGCCGTTAACGATATTGTCGCTGCGTCTGGATTTTATTTAGAAGATGTAACAGTCACTTCACTAGGAAAGCGTCGCGTCGTTACCTGCATAATTGATGGTGAAAAGAACCTCAACCTCGATGAAGTTACTCTCGTTTCAAAGCAAATATCGGAGATATTAGATGTAGCGCCATTTATGGGTGAAACTCCCTTTACCCTTGAAGTGACATCGCCTGGGATTGACCGTCCGCTGACCCAACCAAGACACTGGCGTAAAAATCTGACACGCCTTGTAAAAGCCACGATGGTTAATGGCGAAGTTATATCGGGTCGAATTGATGCCGTTCATGATGAGTCTGTTTGCGTGATGGTGCCCGTAAAGAAGGAAATGCATAAAGTTGAAGTTCCCTATGTTGAAATAAAGAGAGCGATCGTTGAGATTGAATTTAATCGAAAAGACGAGGACCTCTGATGCATGTTGATATGAAGGCACTCGCATCCTTGACGATTGAACGTGAAATTCCGTTGCATCAACTCATCGTGGCGATCGAGGCGGCAGTTCTCACCGCATATGCTCATATGCCCGAGGCTCGGCCACACGCCTACGCCCATCTTGATCGCGAAAGTGGCGAAATTCAGATTCGAGTCCCGATTTTTGGTGATGACGGGGAGAAGATTGAAGAAGTTGTAGATAGCCCGGAAGGTTTTAGTCGCATTGCTACGTCAACCGCCAGACAGTTGATCAAGGCAAAGATGCGTGAAGCAAACGATGCCGACATCGTTGGCGAGTTCACGGCATCGGTTGGTGATGTTGTTTCTGGGGTTGTACAACAGGGACGAGATCCTCGTACGGTCTACGTGAACCTTGGTCGAGTAGAAGGAAAAGTTCCGCCACAGGAGCAAGTTCCGGGTGAGATTTACACTCACGGTGAGCGCATTAAGTGCTTTGTTGTTGACGTAAAGCAAGGAATGAAAGGACCCGAGGTCACACTTTCCAGAAGTCACCCGGCCCTCGTTAAACAATTATTTGCACTTGAAGTTCCAGAAATTACGGATCGCATTGTTGAAATTATGGCGATCGCACGCGAAGCTGGTCATCGTACGAAGATTGCCGTTCGCACTCACCGCGCGGGAGTCAGTCCAAAAGGCTCACTTATCGGACCACTCGGTGCACGAGCACGGGCAGTGATGGATGAACTCCATGGCGAAAAGATTGACATCGTGGATTGGTCAGAGGATCCGGCCATTTTTGTCGGCCACGCCCTGGCTCCGGCTCGTGTCGAGAAGGTGGAGATCGTCGATTTGGCCGCTCGATCGGCAAAGGTGACCGTGCCTGATTTTCAGCTTTCCTTGGCAATCGGCAAGGATGGGCAAAATGCTCGCTTGGCCGCTCGACTTACAGGCTGGCGCATTGATATTCATTCTGATGCGCCAACTGTTAAGCCGCCAACCGAGAATTAAAGCCGCTTTTGGGGATTGCCCTGATGAAAGGTAAGGTTAGCCCGTTGAATCCACGAAGTTGCATTGGGTGTCGCTCTCGCGAAGACTCAGTGACCTTGCTTCGAGTGGTTTGTATCGAAGGGCAGTTGCTCCCAGATACACATCGCATTCTCCCAGGACGGGGAGCATGGGTTCATGTTAAATGCATCAGCAAATCGATAGAACGCGGAGCTTTTGGTCGAGCGTTGCGGGTGAATCAGAACCTTGATTCCTCTCTATTGATTGCTTACATAAAAGATAGTCAGCCTCTTCGTTAAGCGGAGGTTCCAACAACGAATGGATATGAAAGATA
>JAPLBP010000089.1 GCA_026392695.1 Actinomycetota bacterium
ACCTAAAGTGGTAAGAAGAGAAACTGTGAGTGTCATTGTTTTACGACTCATATGCCGTCGTTGCGGGAATTTCATCAGACTCCTTTAAGAGGAAACTAGAATAACACGCCGCCAAAAGAGAGTTTAAGCAAAGTACCTAATAAATAGCCAGATCGATGCGCTGAAACCAACTACAGCAACGAGCGTTTTGTAGAAAATGGGCGACATCCGCGTGGCCCATTTCCCCCCTAGTGTTCCCCCAAGACTTGATCCTATGAAGAGCGCTATAGCAAGAGGCCAATCCACCCTCCCACTAAAAACGTAAATAAAATTTGATGCAAGGCTAGTCACACCCACGATCATATTTTTCGCCGCATTTAAAGTAGGTGCGGGCTCATGCCTATTTCGTGCAAGAGTTGCAACAACCATGACTCCTTGACCTGGACCAAAATATCCGCAGTAGAAACCACTTGCGGCGATTCCAATTTGCTCGGCTCTTTTATTGCGATGGGCATGCTTTGGTTTCTTTGGTAGGAACATCGTGAGTGTTGCGCCAAGCAAGAGGAATGGTACGACTTTTTCAAAAGTTTTCGCGGGCATTGAAAGTAATACGAGTGCGCCAGCAATTGCGAAACCCGTGGAAAGCAGGATTAATGCTTTGTAAGTTTTAAATAACTTCCTGAAAGAATGGGGGCTCGAGCGAATAGCAAAGAAGTTGGCGCTGGATATCCCAAGAGCATTCGTCACTGCAGCATTTACCGGATGTAGCCCAAGAGCCAACATAATTGGGTAGGAAATCAGTGAGGCTCCGCCAGCCATGCCATTGATGGTGCCAACAAGCAGCCCTGCGAGCATAGCGATCAAAAAATTGAGCACTTCTCTCCTTTCAGGGTACAGAGAGAGTACCTTTTTCTAATAGACTTCACCCATCGCATGAATGCATTCTTGAAGCCCAATTAAGAAAGGCACGAAAATGGCAAACAAAGAGCAGAAGAGCAATGCCAACACGAAGAAGGAAGCAAAACTTTCATTGAAGGAAAAGCGCGCTAAGAAGCAAGAAAAAAAAGATAAGAAATAAGTAGATAACTACCTAATCGGATTCAGTGTGAGATTCATTTTCTGAATCACTCTGACTCTGATTTTGGCTTTCACTCTGATGCTCAGTGGATTTCTTGGTCTTTGAAGTTTTCTGGCCTTCAGAGGTAGTCGCGTGATTCTCCGAGTCGCCTGAGTCCTCGCCCATCTGAGGGTTGGTTACCGGAGGCAAAACAAGCCCCCCGAGTCCGCCGATCTTTGTAGGCAAAGGGGATGGCGAAGGATCCGCTGTCACAGTTGGGTGATCAGATTCGCTTTGATTGTTATCTTCAGAAGTTGAGTCAGAACTTGTGGATTGACTGACTTGAGGAATTGGCGGAATCCGAGAACCTTGATTAACTGCAGGGGCATTCACACTTTCCGAAGTGCCCGGAACGACCGGAACCGTTGAGTTACGGTTTTCTGTACCAGTTGTAGTTTTTGAACTCCCACTATTTCCGGTCAAAGTATTTCCAACGCTTCCAACAACATTTGCGACGATTTCTCCGCTCTTTTGCGCTGCCTCAACGATGACCGCGGGACCGCGTCCCGTTACCCCAGCGGCTGCAAACGACGCGGAGGCCAATACTGCGGTAACAATGAGAGAGGTGATGGCTGGGCCATGTGCTCGAGGGCGCCGAGCACTAATTGTTTCAACAGGCAGATCCACAGCGGATGGAAGCAAAGGCGGCATCGCAACGGGTGAAAGTTCTGAGACATGAGAAAGCAAATTCAACGTACTGTGCAACTGAGTGAATCCGGAAGGGGCGGAGGTCTTTAGTTGAGCGATTAATTCTTCGCTTTGTTCCACTGAAAATTCTTCATCGAAGCTCACTTGTAATCACCCACTTCCAGAAGCATTTGATTCAATTGTTTCAACCCTCGGTGGGTAAGGACTCGAACATTGCTAGCCGTCTTCCCGGTAATTTCAGCAACATCATTAACATCTAGGTCAGCCACGATACGAAGGAGAATGATTTCCGCGTATTCTTGCGGCAGTCGTCTGATTACATCCATGATTTCCACGATTGAGGAATTTTCCCCAACCCAATCTTCCTCACTAAGTTCAACTGAAATGCCGGCGCGAGATTTCTTACGTGCCAAATCGATCGCACTGTTTCGAGCAATTGTGTAGATCCAACCTTTAAAGGCAGGAGCATCGCCTTGGAATGTTTTAATGGAATGCGCGATTTTAATCCAGACTTCGGAACAAAGATCTTCTGGCTCGTTAGTGAAAGTGGCCAGATATCTGACCATGCGAGGTTGGTAGTGGCGCCAAAGGAGGGTGAATGCTGTATCGCTTCCACGTACTGCCTCCTCTACTAATAAGTCGTAATTTGGCTCGCCGGCATGAGCTGAAGTGGCTGATCCACCAAGCCCTGGGGAAGAATCATCTGACGCGTGCATTGACTCCTAATGTACGTGCAAGCTCTGCCTAGGTAAAACCATTAGTTCGATTGAATTTAGTCGTCATCATCATGCGAAGAGTTTTTCTCCACGTGAGGGACTTCCTTTTCATGCTCAACCTTCACGCCTATATCGTCCGAGTCCAGATCGACATGAGTGGTAGCGGTCGTGGTATCAAATTGGATACGTGGAACAACGGTCGAGGTATCAAATTGGATTAAGGGAGTTGCCGTTGCTGTATCAATTTTCACAATGCTGCTGGTAGCACCAAGTGAAATAGGGGTTGATGGAGCAAGCACCTTTCCGTGGGCAAGGTGCTTGCTCCGTTCTTCCTTGGACTTCCCCTCAGCCTTCGCGAAAGTTGAACTGGATAGGGCCAGACAACCAGCGAGGACGAGAACGAGGTGCCTTCTATTCACGGAAATCTCCTTCAAAGTAGGGAAGTTCTAATTACCAGAACGAGCCCGGAGCCCTATTTGTTACAGAGAAGCGCGAATTTCTTCTCTAGATAGACTTGCCCGAGGTATCACGGTGAGAAAATGGGGTGAGGCGAGAGTGGATCAGCAAGCACCATTTCCAAATAGTGCCTTTTCAGATGTTTTAGGCGCGAATCGATCTTTTGCTGAGAATTTTAAGGGAAGTGCGTTAACCGGCAGGGCAGCCCAAGGGCTAGCAATTATTACCTGCATGGATTCCCGGATAAGCCCTTTGGCCGTGGTTGGAATGAAATCTGGAGATGCGAAGATTTTGCGAAACGCCGGGGCTCGAGTAACCGAGGACGTCCTTCGAACCCTAGTGCTGGCCACCTACCTTCTTGGCGTAGATCGCATTTTGGTTATGCCGCACACCGATTGTCGAATGGCGATGAGCGAAGAACCTGAAATTCATAAAACCATTTTTGATCAGTACGGGGTTGATACTCGAAGTTTAGAGTTTCGCACGGTTGCGGATCAAAAGGCAGCCTTGGCCATCGATGTAATCCGATTGCGTTCTTATCCACTTTTACGAGAAGGTGTCGTCGTTGCCGGAGCGATTTATAATGTCGTGACTGGCATTTTAGAGACACAAGATATTTAGCTTTATGAAATTGCGCATCATCATTCTCTTGGCCAACGGACTTGGCTGGCTTTCACGTGCCACGAGGCGCGGCTCGGGGGTAATGCTTACAGGACGAATGATTTTGAAACTTGAACCAAAAGCGGCAGAAATTCTTTCTCGAAATAGAAGAGTCATCC
>JAPLBP010000032.1 GCA_026392695.1 Actinomycetota bacterium
AATTCATCACACGCACGATGGCATCGATCGCGCGATTACCTTCATTGATACACCAGGTCACGAAGCGTTCACCGCTATGCGTGCTCGTGGTGCGAAAGTAACCGATATCGCCGTTCTTGTTGTTGCTGCAGATGACGGCGTTATGCCACAGACCATTGAAGCACTCAACCATGCGCAAGCCGCCGATGTTCCTATCGTTGTGGCTGTTAACAAGATTGATAAAGAAGGCGCGAACCCTGAAAAGGTTCGTCAGCAATTGACGGAGTACAACTTGGTTGCAGAGGAGTACGGCGGAGACACAATCTTCGTAAACGTTTCTGCAAAGACTGGAGATGGAATCAAAGAACTTATCGATTCTATTTTGCTCACAGCTGACGCGGTCATTGATTTGCAAGCTGTGGCAGATGACAGCGCACGTGGTGTAGCAATTGAAGCTCACCTCGATCGTGGTCGCGGACCCGTTGCCACAGTATTAGTCCAGCGTGGAACATTGAAAGTTGGAGATGCAATTGTTGCGGGCGGATCTTTCGGTCGCGTTCGTGCAATGCTTGATGAGCAGGGCGATTCCGTTGAAACTGCCGGTCCCTCTCGTCCAGTACAGGTTCTCGGATTCACATCCGTGCCAAGTGCTGGAGACACGTTCCTTGTTGCAGATGAGGATCGAACCGCTCGTCAGATCGCAGAAAAGCGTCAAGCTGCGGAACGTAATGCTCAACTTGCCAAGGCTCGCAAGAAGGTCTCACTTGAGGACTTCATGGAGCAGTCCAAGATCACCACTCTTAACTTGATTATTAAGGGTGACGTGAGCGGTTCGGTTGAGGCGCTCGAAGATGCACTTATGCTTCTCGACGTTGGCGCCGAAGTAGATCTTCGCGTTATTCACCGTGGCGTTGGAGCAATTACCAAGAGCGATATCACGCTTGCTTCTGCATCAACGGCAGTTGTTATTGGCTTCAATGTGAAGCCAGAACCTCAGACAGCGATCTTTGCTGATCAAGAGGGCGTGGATGTTCGCTTCTACTCTGTCATCTATCAAGCAATTGATGAGATTGAACTTGCTCTCAAGGGCTTGCTCAAGCCGGAGTTTGAAGAAATCGTCACCGGTAACGCCGAGATTCGCGAAATCTTTAAGTCAAGTAAGTTCGGCAACATCGCGGGTTCCATCGTTCTGGACGGAACCATCCGACGTAACGCCAAAGCTCGCTTGCTTCGTGCAGGAGAAATCGTCACAGACGGTCTCACCATTGAATCGCTTAAGCGCTTCAAAGATGACGCCACTGAAGTTCGTGAGGGTTTCGAGTGCGGAATCGGAGTCGGCAACTACAAGGACGTACAAATTGGCGATGTAGTTCAGGTCTACGAGATGCGCGAGAAGAAGCGGGATTAAGACATGGGCCAATCACATCGTTCGCAGAAAGTTGCTGATCGGATCAAAGTAGTTGTGGCACAACTCCTTGAGGGGAAGATCAAAGATCCTCGCTTGGGGTTTGTCACGATCACAGATGCGCGAGTAACTGGGGATTTACAACATGCTTCAGTTTTTTACACCGTCTTGGGCGATGACGCTCAACGCGAGGCAACGGCCGCCGCACTTGAAAGTGCAAAGGGTGTCATACGTGCCTCAGTTGGAAGAGATCTTGGAATGCGTATTACGCCCTCCGTTGATTTCTTTCTTGATGGACTTCCCGAAAGTGCGGTTGCGCTTGAATCACTGCTTGAGACGGTACATGAGCGAGATGCTCAAGTAATTGCTCTTCGAGCCAATGCTCAATACGCCGGCGATGCTGATCCATATAAAGCGCCTCGAGTAAAAGAAGAAGATTCGCTTGATAACTGACGGGTTTCTCGTGGTCGATAAGGCTGCGGGAATCACCAGTCACGATGTTGTTGCCATTGCCCGACGCGCCCTTGGCACTAAGAAAGTTGGACATGCGGGCACTCTTGATCCGATGGCTACAGGAGTTTTGGTATTGGGATTTGGAAATGGAACACGGCTTCTTCAATACATCA
>JAPLBP010000151.1:0-9221 GCA_026392695.1 Actinomycetota bacterium
GCAAACAAATCCGTTCCGTTGAAGTTCTCGATGGGGCAATTCTTGGTATTGGACTCAGCGCCGTCGGGTCGGCCTTTTTTATCGCCCCAATCCTTCCTCACTTTCATGGCAATGCCGTGGAAACATTCTTCGCAATACTCTTTCCAATTGCAGATTTAGTATTGGTCGCACTCGTTCTCACGTTGTCGCTTTTATCGCCCTATTCAATTAGAACTCTTCTACTTTGCACTGGGGTAATAATTTTTTTGTTTTCTTATTTTGTATTTCTCAGTATGAGGATTCAAGGAACTTACACATTGGGAGGAGCAAGCGATGATCTTTGGTTACTGGGATTAGTGCTCCTCGTAGAGTCGCTCCATCATCAAGGGCCAAAAAGAGCGAAGGCAGATTTTCTTCATCCCCTTTATGTTGTCCTAGCCGTGATGATGTCCGCAACGCTATTGGCGGTAACTTCACTGCGACCCAACTACCTGCCCAACTTTGTAGTAATTCCTGCCATCGCAACTTTGCTCTTGGCTTTTGTGCGAATGACCATCGCTCTGAAAGAAGCCAGCTCGATCGGAGAAGAGAGATTACTCGCTCGAACCGATGACCTAACCGGACTACCCAACAGGCGAAAATTTCTTGCTGATCTAGCGGATCTCAATGAAGAGCCAACGTCTACATCGGCCTTGCTCCTTATGGATCTTGACGGGTTTAAACCAATCAATGATCTCTATGGCCATGAGATTGGAGACAAACTCTTACGGGAAGTTTCCAAACGTTTTTCCCGTGCGATCCCTCAAGGATCAATCCTGGCCAGACTTGGAGGAGATGAATTCGGTGCAATCATTTGCGGGGAGAAGGAGAGCACTTTCGAGGTCGCACTGGCACTTCGGGCGACTCTCTCTTATCCATTCATAATTGTTGACCGCGAAATCTCGATTGACGTGAGTATTGGACACGTCATGAATGACGGAGGAGCCAACTTATTGCGGCGGGCAGATCTTGCGATGTACCAAGCAAAACGAAATGGTGTTGGGGTCTGGGCAGAGCAGCGTTAGCTTGCTTCGACGGCCTTAATTTCTGCTAGCCGGGCAAGACTTTCCAGTCTTTCGATGGAATGATCCACGATCCGTACGGGATAGCCAAATTTGTAGCCATCCACCTCCAACCAAGGTTCGTGAATTTGTTTTGCTGATAAGTGATGAAGTTCGGGAACAAACTCCCTTATATAGTCACCTGCTGGGTCAAATCTCTTACCTTGCTCGATGGGGTTGAAAATCCGATAGTAAGGGGAGGCATCTGTGCCACATCCTGCGGTCCATTGCCAACCGTGAGAATTAGATGCGACATCATTGTCAATAAGATACTTCATAAAAAAATTAGCACCATGTTGCCATTCAAGATGGAGGTCTTTCACGAGAAAGGAGGCAACAACCATGCGTGCTCGATTATGCATCCAACCCGTTTGCACTAACTGTCGCATCGCCGCGTCCACGAAAGGGAAGCCAGTCTTGCCTTCACACCATGCTCGAAACTTTTCTTCAGGTTGGTCGTATCGCATCTTGGCAAATCTCGAAACGTAATAGTCACGAGAAGTGTGTGGATTATGATGAAGAACATCGGCGTAAAATTCTCTCCACGCAATTTCTTTTCTGAAAACTTCATGGGCAGGTGAATTACTAAGTGCCGCTAAGAGAGTCCTAGGATGAATTTCGCCCCACCGCAAATGAGCAGATAATCGGCTTGTTCCATCTACGCCTGGCAGATCTCGAGTGGTGTCATAGTTTTTCAGTCCAGATTCTTGAAATAATTTCCAACGCTCCAGGGCCGCGGCTTCCCCCACATCCTGGAGTAAAGGGCCATTTGATAAAGACCAGTTAGGTATCGTCTGATCACCTTTTCCTGGCGATATGAGATTAAAAGTTGAAGGTGCTGCAACCGGGAGGCGCCATCCGTGAGTCGTCCACGCGCGAAAGAAAGGCGTATAAACACGATAGGGCGTGTCATCACTTTTGCGAACGCGTCCCGGAGCGACCGCATATGGACTTCCCGTCCTAATAAGCGATAGCCCCGACGCCTCCACATTCCTATCTCTATGCACTCCGTAGGGGGCGAAATCGGCTGATACATGAATGGAGGAAATCTGATGGCGTCCGACTAATTCATGAAGTACTGTGACCGGATCCCCCGAAATTACGTGCAAATTACCTTGCAGGGATGCGTTTAGTGCCTTCAGGGAGCCTGCTAGGTAGGCACGCCGGTGCTCTCCTGCTCGAGCCGCAATATTCTCATCAACAATGAAAAGTGGAAGTACTTCATCTCCTTCGGCGATGGCGGCCAGAAGGGCGGGGTTATCTGCCAATCGAAGATCTCGCCTAAACCAAAAAATGCTACGCCGCTTCATGGCATGATTCAATCACAATGGAGATAGAGAAGCGTTATCAAATATCTGGGGTTCCGGGTCACGTATATCGGTCGAAGTTCCAAGGAAGAACCGTCGACTATTGGTCCCCCGACGAAAAGACGTCCCATCTACTAATTGCCCATGATGGACAGAATGTGTTTGATCATCGAACCGCCACTCGTCACCGAACGTGGAAAATGGCGCAGTCCGCGATAAATGTCAGTGGCCAACTAGGACTGGTGCCTCCGGTGATTATCGGCGTCTTTCACGGGAACACAAAGGAAAACCCATGGGGTCGAGTAAAAGATTTAGCTCCACAGGACCCCTTTCAACAAGGAGTGGTTCCTCAAACAGGAAGTGCAGCTCAAGTATCACCAAATGAACTTATGGGGAACGAATACTTAAGGCAGATAACGGAAGATATTGCTCCAGCAATCACTGCCGAATGTGGACTCGAATTGGCACTGCTCGAAAAAGCCGTAATCGGATCAAGCATGGGCGGACTTGCTTCTCTCTATGCATTGGGCAAACGTCCAGATTTTTTTTCGACCGCCCTGTCATTATCACCGCATTGGATTGCGGGAGGTGATGACCTCGTTGACGCTCTCGTTAATCTCTTTCCTGAGCCAGGTGAACACAAAATATGGATGAGTCACGGCACCCGCGGTCATGATGCAAAATATGGACCCCACCAACATCATGCAGATGAACTCATGAAGAAGGCGGGATGGACTCTCAACAAGGATTACAGATCACACGTGTACAAGAAATCCGGACACAACGAACGATCGTGGGCTCGCTACCTAGATCAACCGATGAGTTTTTGGCTTACTTCAAGCGCCAAATCCCGCTAGTGGCGCCCTTGGCTGAGATTGTCAGTAAATCAGATTTGGAGGCAGGTCCGAAAAGGGTCTCTTTTACCGAATAACCATAGGGTTTTAAATTAATTTGATAGCGCCCCGCACTGCGCGCGACGAAGACCAAAACACTCTCTTTGGCGGACTCACGCAAATACGCAATGGAATTTGGGCCCGTCTGAATCCATCGAATTCCACCATTGCACAGAGCATCGGAATTCTTTCTAATTGCAATCAGACGCTTGTACTGACTAAATAATTCGTGATTCCATTTCTTTGGATGATCCCAATCAATAGTTCTCCTAGAATCCTCGCCCCATTCTCCCTCGAGGCCAATTTCATCACCTGCAAATATTGAAGGGACTCCTGGATAAGTCAGTAGCAGGGTTGCTCCCGCAACGTGACGCGGGATGTCCTTTCCAACAACAGTACGAAAGCGAGCAGTGTCATGTGAATCTAGAAGCAGCATGCTTGCGACAAATGAGCGCCACGGAATTCCTGCGCTAAACGAGCGCATCATCTCAACCATTGCTTTGCCATCAAAAGATGGAATGGGAACTGGCAACTGCATGAAATTATCTATTTTCTTATTTGGTTTATTAAGCCATGCCCAAACAGGACGAGCAAATCCAATGTAGTTCATGCTTCCATGCCATCCGAAACCATCAAGATCCGATGGTGAGTGGTCCGCATTTTCGGCAACTAGCCAGGCTTGAGGATTGGCTTCATCCATTGCGGTACGAATTCCACGAGCAACTTCTTGGTTGATATCTTGCTCCAAGTATCGACCAGTCATGTTTCCCACGTCGATGCGCCATCCGTCGGCTTCAAAGGGAGCCTTTAACCACTTCTTCACAACTGAATTGGGACCGGAATACATTTTTTCGCGGAGAAGTTGAGAATCATAATTCAACTTTGGAAGAGAGGCATGGCCCCACCATCCGACATAACCATGTCGTATCGACTTATCCCAGTAAAAGAAATCCCTCTCTTTTGAATCGGGATTCTTCAGAGCAATCTGGATCCAGTCATGTCCCACCCCGCAATGGTTTGTAGTGAGATCTCCCATGATTTTAAATCCAAGTTTTCTCGCAGCCGCGGAGAAATCCAAAAATGCTTCATCTCCCCCGAGCAAAGGGTCGGCAAACTCAAAACTGGTTGCGTCGTAGCGGTGATTACTACGGGATGGGAAGAAAGGCGTGAAATATATTGCGTTTACACCCAATTCCTGCAGGTGGCCCAAGTGCTCTTTTATACCCGCGAAATCACCCCCATAAAACTCTCCACCCACCTTTGGTCCGCGACCGCTAGGAAGTGAATTCCACGATGTCGGAATGGCCCAATCTGGAAGTTCTTTCTTTGCACCGGAGGTAGCGAATCGGTCGGGAAAAATTTGATAAAAGACCGCGCTCTTGGTCCACGACGGATACTCTGGTTTGGCAATAATTTGGAAGTCTTCACGATCCACAACTTCTCGCCCAAAGATTCCTTCACCGTTGAGCCAGCGATACGCGCTTTTATCGGCAATAAGAAATCTATAGTGAGTAACCGGATTCAGAATTTCAATGCTAATACTCCACCAAGTTTCAGCAGCCCGAGGACGACCCTTCTTTAGCGGGAATGTCCGTGGTTCGCCATCGTGAAAAAGTCGAACGAAAATCTGGTGAGTTTTATCCCCTTTAGGCACACGTACTCGGAGTTCAACTTTCTCTCCGATTTTTGGCGCAGAATTGCTTACGTAGAGCTCACTGCCATCATGATGAGGGAATAGTAAATTTTGTACTTGAGAGCGCAAAAGTCATTCCTTTCGAATTAGTGGCGATTGCCTTTATCTCGAGGTTTAGATCGTGAAAGTCTTTTGGATTAGCGAACACACTGTACGGCGCGGAGGTGTCAGTACCAAGGGAGGACCACGTAGAACTCGTTGAATTCTTGTAGAAAAACTCAACAGAAAGAAGGTCATTCGAAGTCAGAGTCGCAGAAGCTTGGAAATATCCCGTCATGTCATCCAGCGCCACGGAAATCTTTCCTAGCTTCACATCAACTGTATTTATAAGATTATTAGCCCTAAGCACCACAGTTGACAGTGCCGGAATCGTGAACTTTAGAGTCGTGCCGTTCGTTCGATACTGAACGGTCCCCAAGAGACTCTTCCAGCCGCCTACCGAGGTCGCGGTGCCAATTTCCACACTTTGAGGCTTTAAGCCATTATTAAAGGCAACCACATATTCTCGATTTTCCGCAGGGTCCTTCTTCGAAACGGCATACACCGATCCTTTCGCAAAACGAGTGCGCATGGTTCCGTTCGCGAGGGCAGGATTCTGGGCGCGAAGGCTGGCAAGCATCGTGAGATATTTAGGAAGAGGATTGCTTCCGCCGAGGGCATAAGAATTTCCGTTTCCTACTGGATTTCCACCTATACGAAGCTCTGTCTTCCAATCCTTCATCGCCATAATAGACAGTCGGGATCCCTCGCGAAAAATACATTAATGCGTGTGCAAGTTTGTCACGAGCCAATAGTTCAGAAGGTGTTTGAATCTTTTTTGTATTCAGGATAAATCCAACACGACCCATATCGTGATTGCCTAAAAATGTAACGAGATTACTGGCAGACGAAATTGGGCTCGTGTAATAGTCGTCGTAGAGAAAGAACGAACTCAGATCAGCAGGAGTGCTAATTCCCGCGGCAAAATCAGTGGCGTTGGTTTGAAAAGGGAAATCAAGCACGGTCTGAATTTTATTTTCTCGAACGTATGTCATCAGATTGAAAGCCGTTGACTCGGAAACTTCCCCGAAAATTGTGAAGTTGGAAATACCGGCGCTCTTTGACTTTTGTAAGATCAAAGGTTGCCAGTGCTTGAAGAATTCCGTATCTACGTGCTTTGCCGTATCGACCCTAAAGCCCGAAAAGCCGTACTTCTCAATCCACTGGCCGTAAACATCCGCCCAGCCCTTGTACACAACGGGTTTCTCCGTGGCCAAATCATCGAGCCCGTAAAAATCACCAAAAGTCGTGCAATCCCCAGCGCTTCGGCAACCTTTCATGTCCCCTGCATTGTGATAATTAGAAAGATCATTAAGCCAACTTGGATTCTTTAGCTTTGCCCAGTCGATGGGAATATACGCATCGGTCCCGTTGTATTGAATAATGTCGGCAGTGTGGTTTGTGACGATATCCAAAATCAATTTCAATTTGAGTTTCTTTGCGCACGCTGAAAATGCCACGAGATCTGCATTTGTCCCCAGGTGAGGATCAACGTTCAGAAAATCAACGCCCCAATAGCCGTGATAGCCCGAAGAGATGGCCGTAGATTCGGCCTGGGTCACCAATGGTGTCACCCACACTGCAGTAAATCCCATCGCTTTTATCCGAGCCAAGCCTTCATCACCAGGGGAGCAATTTCCCGTCAGCCCCTTGAGGTCGCCTCCATGCCAAAAGGCAGTGCTCGTCGGATCAAATCCATCCAGTTTGTCGTTTGCAGTATTACCGTCCTTGTAGCGATCCGGCATGACAAAATAAATTAGATCTGACGAGAGTCCTACGCGAGTGCTTGTTTTGACGCTGGGTGCGGCGGATGAGAAAGAAGTGGCGCTAAGAAAGAGAATGATCAGGAAAGCCAGAGCAGACTTCCGTTTGATCATCCTTTAACTGATCCAGCCGTTAGGCCGTTGACAATGAATCGCTGTAGTGAAAGGAAAATAATGACAATTGGAATCGACGCCAGAATAGAACCAGCGGCAAACGGTCCCCAGTTGGACGCGTACTGACCGCCAATAAATTGCTGAAGTCCCACGGCGATCGTTCGACCATTCATCTCCACGAGGAAGAGGCGAGCCAAAATAAACTCATTAAATGTGCCGATGAAGCTTAAGAGACATACCACCGCCAACACTGGTGTGGCGAGTGGAATAAAGATCAGCCAGTAAGTTTGCACAGCACTTGCGCCATCGATCTTCGCAGCCTCATCAAGTTCAACGGGAATTGAGTCAACGAAGCCTTTGAGTAGCCAGATGTTAACTCCCATTGATCCACCAAGGTAGACAAGTATCAGGCCACCCTGACTTCCCAGACCGATCTTGGGAGCAAAGGTGTAGACCCTTTCCATGATGACGTATACGGCAGATAAAGCGAGCACCGCAGGAAACATCTGTACCAAAAGCAAGAGGCGAATGCCTAACTTCTTTCCCCTAAATTTTAAGCGGCTAAAGGCGAAAGCAGATGCTGCGCCGATAACGACAGAACTGATTGCCACGGTAGACGCGATGACAAGCGAATTCCTGAACCAAAGAACGTAAGGAGTTTTTGGTGAGTGGAATAAATAGCGGAAGTTGTCCAAGGAAATTTCATGTGGAATAAACGACCCCACCTGCAAACTGCCACTAGTTTTGAGTGAGGAAAGAATCACCAGATATAGAGGAAAAAGGGAAAACAGGCACATGCCGATTGCGACTCCGTGTCGCCAAAGATTTTCTCTTACCCATTTATTCATCCGAAAGTCTCCATAACCTTGGATCGTCTCAAACCGTACATAGAGATCGAAGCGATCATGATGAAAATAATCACTGAAATGGCGCTAGCCAATCCAAAGTCTTGAAAAGTTTTACTTCCGAATGCGACCTTGTACGTGTAACTGATCAAAATATCCGTCGAACCGGCAATCTCCCCGTTGAGTGTTTGAGTCGGACCGCCACCAGTTAAAAGGTAAATCAAATTGAAGTTATTGAAGTTAAACGCAAAGGAAGCGATAAGTAGCGGAGAGAGAATCTGCAAGAGAAGTGGAAGTGTGATCTTTCTAAAGACCTGTCGTGGATTAGCACCATCAATAGCCGCTGCTTCCAACAGCTCTGAGGGAATGGCCTGCAGAGACCCTGAACAGATGAGGTAGAAATAAGGAAAGCCGAGCCATAAATTAACCAGTAAAACTACTGCGCGAGCCAGGCTTGGATTCTGGAACCAATGAATATTGGTATGCAAAATGCTGTTTACCGCCCCAAAGTCCGAATCGAACATGCCCGCCCAAATCAGGATACTCATGATGCTCGGCATGGCGTAAGGAAGAATCAAGACGGAGCGATAAATGCGCCGACCACGCATAGCTCGATTGAGCGCTATAGCGAGAAGTAATCCCACGCCAAAGGTGCTTAACACTGAAAAGAAGGCGAAGAAAAAAGTCCAGATGAATACTCTGACTAGTGGTGTTCGTACCTGATGGTCCGTGATAAGCCTGCTGTAGTTTTCAAACCAAA
This sequence comes from Actinomycetota bacterium, assembly GCA_026392695.1. Classification (GTDB taxonomy): domain Bacteria; phylum Actinomycetota; class Actinomycetes; order Nanopelagicales; family Nanopelagicaceae; genus QYPT01. Next base: position 8,494 of record JAPLBP010000151.1, read on the forward strand.
TAGGTGCACGCCACCCTGGACTTAGAATTTCGGTAGGGGCGCCTACTTTGGCGAAATTTCCTTTGTGATTATCGACGTAAGTAGCACCCGTTACAGAATTGGTCAAAATGCCCGTCTTGGCAGAATACGTCAAGGATTGCCTAAATACTCCACCAGCATTCTGACTTTCGATGGCGATGTAGTACTTGCCTTGATACAGATAATGAATTCTAGAGTAGGCATCGTTCGCCGCGAGAGCAACCGCCGTCATAGAGGTAAACTTCGGCGCAGCTATGGCGACTCCATTGACGTCAAATTTCGCAGACGCCTTTGGAACATCAATTCTCTTATCTTTGGTTGAAATAAAGTATTTATCATTCGCAATATCGGAAACAAGAATTGCATAGTCATTCGATGATGTTCTTCCGACCGTAATATCAAAAGTCGTTCCCTGGGCGTCAGGCTCTGCACCTAGATTCAGGACTTGCTCTAACGCAGCAGATTTAGAAAGATAATTTCCGGTTTGATACTTGTACCCAGACATTTGAACCGTGAAAAATATTGGGGCTATGACAAAGGCAAAAAAGAAAAGAATTCCAGGTAAGAAAAACTTAAAAGGAATCGAAACACTCGTGAGATAGACAATGTTTAGGGCAAAAATTGCAACCAAAATAAATGTTCCGATTACGTACTGCTTTTGGGCAAATGCACTTTCAGTTAATAAAGCCAAAATCGCTGTGGTTATGCCG
>JAPLBP010000151.1:9310-26440 GCA_026392695.1 Actinomycetota bacterium
GATAAGGGCGAATTTGCCCCGCATTAATCCACTCACTCGCGATTACCGCACTTTCTCAAATAAATCATTGGAGTATGAAATAGGTGACGTGGGCGAGATGTTGACCCCACCCACGTCACCTATTCTTCACAAACTAGTACCGATTGGCGACCCCTCTAGAAACTAGATGAGTGCCTTTGCGGCAGTTACATTTGCTTTCCAAATCTTGGACAGCTTTCGCGCCTCGATTAGTGGATCTTTTCCATTGATAAGTGTCTGGGTCCAGTAGTCACCGCTTGAATCCCAATAGTTTGATCCGCCAGCCTTGTTATCCAAGATGGCTCCAATCTGAGGAATTCCGGCAAGTGCTGCTGCCGCTCCGAAGCCCTTTTGGGCATCGCTTACGCCAGGATCTGATTGAGCACCCTTATTGGCAGGTGGTCGACCTTCTACCTTCTCGTAAGCAACTTGACCTGGAGTTGAGCCGAAGAAGTTCACAAGAAGTGACTTCGCTCCAACTGCTACGCCGTGCTTGTCTGCATAAGAGGTAAGGAACGCTCCACTTACGCTACCAAACATGTGACCGTAGCCACCGTCTACTGATGGAACAGGCATGAGGTTCATCGCAAAGCCCTTTGCAACGTAAGTTGCCCACTCCCAGTTACCGATGACGGAGTATGGAACCTTTCCAGCATAGTAATCATCATTGCAAGTAGTGTTTGATGAAGCCAAGAAACCATTGCTCTTGCCGGTGGCTGGATCGATCAAATACTTCTTGAGGTTATTGCCAAAGGTTGTTGGATTAAATCCTTGAACTGTGTTGACTTTGCCTTTAGCAGTCATCAAGTAAGGATCGGCTCCGAGTGCAGAGAAGAACGAAAGTCCTCCCCATGACATTCCTCCACCAGTTACGCAAAGGCCATTCTTAAGACCAAGTTTGGTCTTGTTGGCCTGGTAGAAATTAACCATGTCGCCGAATGTCTTAGGAGCAGACGATACGAGCTTGGTGTTGTAAATCATTGCGACGTTGTTGATGTCTAGTGGAACTCCGTAGAGCTTTCCACCGTAGGTAAGGTCATAGAGCTGGCTCGATGTGAACTGAGCCTTCTGTGAAGCGGTCAATGTGACTGGAGCAAGCTTTCCGCTCTTTGCAGAAGCTACTACCCAGTCATTTCCACCAACGAAAATGTCTGGACCAGATGTGCCAGTTGCCTTGTCTAGGGCGTCACCCAAAGCTGAGTAGCTTGAGAATGTGACAACCTTGATGGTGTAACCAGGAACCCAGTCACCCTTGGCAGCAAAAACTGAAGTTAGATGGGGTCCGCGTGTTTCGTCCGCCCATACGACGATCTCGTTTGCAGCATGGGCAGTTGGCACCAATGCTACGGATAGTGCTAGGACTGCCGTGGTGAAAACACCAAGCACGCCCTGACGCTTACGATTCATTATTTTCTCCTTGATAGTCAGTTGAAAACTGATTGGTCTTGCGATTGAGGCAATCTTCGCCATACGGAGAAAGCAGGTCAAGCCAAAAACCCCAATGCGAGATTTCTTTACCCGATTGTTATAGAGGGCTTTTATTACTGAAATTGCTGCAACAAAAGCCTGTGAAAAGGCGTCAGATTATGCCTTTGAGAGGGCTACTGATGGAGGTGGAAAAGGGTCTCATCCCAGCCTTTTACAGACTCGGCCGGGCGGGAACCTTGACCTATATAGCGAGCAGATGGACGTACTAATCGGCCCGTTCTCTTCTGCTCCAAGATATGTGCAGACCAGCCAGCAGATCGAGCCGCAGTGAACATCGATGTAAAGAGATGGCCTTCGATCTTTGCGAAATCGAGAACAATCGCGGCCCAGAACTCAACGTTTGTTTCGAGCACTCTTTCTGGATGGCGCTCATGCAACTCTGAAAGCGCGGCCTTTTCCAGGGCGAGCGCAACTTCGTAACGAGGAGCATTAAGTTCCTTGGCGGTCCGACGAAGTGTGCGAGCACGAGGATCTTCTGCGCGATACACGCGATGGCCAAATCCCATCAATCGCTCACCGCGATCCATAATTCCACGGACATAAGCAAGAGCGTCACCTGTCTGCTCTACCTCTTCAATCATGTGAAGAACTCGAGAAGGTGCTCCACCATGTAATGGGCCAGACATTGCGCCAATACCACCCGACAACGCAGCTGCAACATCAGCACCGGTAGATGCAATGACACGCGAAGTAAATGTTGATGCATTCATTCCATGCTCGGCGGCAGAAACAAAATATGCATCCACTGCTCTTACGTGAAGCGGATCTGGTTCACCGCGCCACTGAATCATCATTCGCTCAGTAGCTGTACTGGCCTTATCAATTTCAGATTGAGGAACGGGAAGCAAAGATGTTCCTCGCGCTGATTGAGCGACGTAAGAAAGCAACATCACTGAGGCTCTTGCGAGATTGTCGCGCGCCTCTTCATCAGAAATATCTAGTAGCGGTTTGAATCCCCAAGCTGGTGCCAACATGGCAATCGCAGATTGAACATCGACGCGAACATCGCCAGTGTGAACGGGAAGCGGGTATGGCTCAGAATGCGGAAGACCCGGTTGGAATTCATTGTCGACGAGCAGGCCCCACACGTTGCCGAAGGAAACTCGTCCAACTAAATCATCGATATCAACGCCACGATAACGAAGGGCGCTTCCCTCCTTGTCAGGTTCTGCAATCTCTGATTCAAAAGCAATGACCCCTTCAAGGCCGGGCTTGAAATCTTCAGTCATGACGAAACCCTTCTTAATTCTCTTGTCTCCCGCGAGGCATTTCACGCTCACTGATAGTGGATATTCTGCCCCTGATTACCGCTTTGCTCTACCAAAAGAGTGCCGAGATGCGCTCAAAAAGAAAGTGACGTTAGATACATCTATGGATAAGCAGATGAGCCGGGCCGAGATTGCCGCTATGCGCCGCTCTTATGGGGAGGTCGGACTCGACGAAGTGCCCGCTGATCCCTTCCACCTTTTTGGCGACTGGCTAAACGCCGCCCACTCCAACCCCTCAATTGTCGAAGCAAACGCGATGGTCCTTTCCACCGTCGACCACTTGGGTGAAATCACATCGCGAACTGTCCTGCTAAAAGGAGTTACAAATAATAATTTCATCTTCTTCACCAATTACGGATCTCGAAAAGGCCAAGCCATTCACTCCCAACCCAAAGTCTCACTTTTATTTCCTTGGTTTGGCATGGAACGCCAAGTCAGCATTACGGGCATTGCAGACCAAGTCTCTGAATCTGAATCCGACGAGTATTTTGCGTCGCGGCCTTGGGGACATCAAATAGGAACCTGGGCCAGCCGACAAACCAATCCATTGGCTAGTCGTGAAGAATTGGAAGATCGTTGGAAAGCGGCAGCCGAAAAATGGCCGGAAGGCTCGCATGTGCCCCGGCCCTCGCATTGGGGCGGATACTGCGTCCAACCAACTTCTATTGAATTCTGGCAAGGTCGTTATTCGCGGTTGCATGATCGATTTATATATCAGCGCTCCTCTGATCAAGAGGCCGTCGGCGGTACCGAATGGGAGATTGCTCGCCTCTACCCGTAAACTGCGCGGGTGAATGAGATAAAGATCCCGAAAAACCTGCTCCCTGTTGATGGTCGCTTTGGATGCGGTCCCTCCAAAATAAGACCCGAAGCACTCAGCGCTCTTGTCGCGAGTGGAAAAGTACTTGGCACCTCGCACCGACAAAAACCAGTTAAGAATGTAGTCCATCGTGTTCGTGAAGGATTGAACTCTCTTTTCGCGCTTCCTGAAGGTTATGAAGTAATTCTTGGCAACGGCGGCTCGACAGCCTTCTGGGATATCGCCACTTTCGGTTTGATCGAAAACCGATCCCAGCATCTCGTGTTCGGAGAATTCTCATCCAAGTTTGCTGCGGCAGCAAAGGAAGCTCCATTTATCAGCGACCCTTCGGTTATTAATTCCGAGCCAGGAACACATCCTTTTTCTATTGCTGAAGATGGAATAGACCTCTATGCCTTAACCCACAACGAGACAAGCACGGGAGTGTGTGCACCAATAATTCGCCCTTCGGGAATTGGGGATGCGCTAGTAGCTGTCGATGCCACGAGCGCAGCCGGCGGAATCGCAGTTGATGCAAAAGAATTTGATTCATACTATTTTGCGCCGCAAAAATCCTTTGCATCTGACGGTGGACTTTGGATTGCTCTGATGAGTTCAGCTGCGATCGCGCGAGTCGAAAAGATTAAGAGTTCTGGCCGCTGGGTTCCTGCATTCTTAGATCTCAGTATCGCGATTGAAAACAGCAGACTCGATCAGACTTACAACACTCCAGCTGTCACAACACTGGTATTGCTTGCTGAGCAAATTGAGTGGATGAACTCAAATGGGGGCTTGGCTTTTTCATCAGGAAGAAGCGCGGATTCTGCCTCACGTCTCTATGGATGGGCTGAAAGAACTACATATACAACGCCTTTTGTCGTTGATCCAGCAATGCGATCCAACGTGGTCGGCACAATCAATTTCGATGACTCTATTGACGCAACATTGGTGGCAGCAGCCCTACGTGCAAATGGAATTGTTGATACAGAGCCTTATCGCAAACTTGGAAAGAACCAGCTGCGTATAGGAATGTTCCCGGCAGTCGAGCCAAGCGACATTGACGCCCTTACCTCCAGCATCGAATATGTTGTAGGCGCCCTCTAAGCACGAGAAAAGCGGAAAATGAGCATTACGCGCGATCGCGCCTTTTGGACTATTGCCCTGCAGATATCAGCGGTCAATTTCTTCATGGGTGGATTTGGACCAGCTCAACCGCTATTAAGAGCAGAGCAACATACTTCGCTAGCAATTGCCGGACTGCATGGAACTGCGCTTGGGGTGGCAGCAATTTTTGCTGGCATGGCGGCTCCAAAACTCGTTCATACTTTTGGACGTTCGCTGACGGCATGGTTGGGGCTTGCAATCTTCTGCCTCGGAGGTCTTGGATTTATTTTCGCCCCACCAGTCCAAATTACCTTGCTTGCAATACTTATTTGCGGGTTTGGTATTTCAGTAGTTATCAACTCAATGGTCACGCAACTCTCTCAGCACTTTGGTGAAAAAGCGGGACAAGCGGTATCCCAAGCAGCGGGTATTGGCTCAGTTGGTTACGTATTAGGAACTCTTACCGTCGGATCCATCGCAAATACATCTCTCAGTTGGCGTCTTGGATTGGTCATAATTGCTCCTTTTTCTTTAGTTCTCTATTTGCTCAATCGAAATAAAGTTGGCGCTGAATTAGATATTGAAACTGCAAGACAGCAAGGCGGAAGTCTGAGTTCGAAATTTTGGTTTGCATGGATTGGATTCGTCGCTTGTATCTCAAGTGAGTTTGCGACCACGTTTTGGTCTGCTGCCCTTTTGCGCGATCGCTCCGGTTCAAGCGCAGCAATTTCTACAATCTGCGTAGTTGCCTTCGGTGTGGGAATGGGAACAGGCAGGTGGTTTGGTCCGCGCTGGTTGCGGAAGATTGAACTTGATCGCCAGATCAAAGCCATGATGATTGTTCAACTGATTGGATTCTCAGTCCTTTGGAGTTCGCACGTCCTTTGGATCTCCCTCCTTGCCCTCTTCGCAAATGGAATCGGGCTAGCAATGCAATTTGGATTAATTTCACTTCGACTTATTGGTTTCAGTGGTGGACGACCCGACCTTGCAATTGGACGAAGTTCTCTCGGCGCTGGAATAGCCATCGGAGGTGCACCATTTTTACTGGGGCTCGTCGGAGATCACCTAGGGATATCTAGGGCATATTTAATGGTCCCTTTGCTTGTCATAATCAGCATGGGCATGATTTTCCTAGTTCCTTCAGAAAGTACGAGTGAAAAAATGAGCCATGAACTATAAAACGCGCAGAATTGTTACGCTAATTGCTCTATTTGGGATTCTAGCCCTTGTTGTCATAAGTGGGCGGTAGTACAACATCAATAGAGAAATCCGCAGGGACAGAAATTCTTTTGCGGTATTTCAACCAAGAAAGACTGGCCGCGGTGGTCGTAATCAATCCACATCCAGCAATAGTTTGACGAACTCCAACTTGCTCCGCCATGAATCCGATCAGCGGCGAACCTAGCGGTGCTCCGCCAAGGAATATCAAAAGATAAATTCCCATGATCCTTCCCCGAAGGAGTGGATCGGAATTAATCTGCATCAATGTGTTAGCCATTATTAAGGTAGTAAGAGTGAGAAATCCGCATACGGGTAGCCAGATCGCATATGCCAGATAATTCGGTGAAAAAGCGAGAATAGTTATAGATAAACCAAAAAGTGTCGCTCCTCGGATAATGAAGGCTGGTCGACGTGATTTCTCCAGCCGAGCACTCATGAGTGCACCGGAGAGCGAACCTATCGCCAAGAAAGTTCCGAGTAGTCCGAATGAAACGGCTCCTTTGTGAAAAACCTTTGTTGCCATAAGCGCATTAAAAATCTGAAAGTTAAGGCCGAATGTCGCCATGAAAAAGACGACAATCATCACGACGTATAGATCCGGACGAGCCTTCACATAACGAAGCCCCTCGCGAATACTTGTGCCTCCCGAAGTCTTTGGAAGTTTGAAAAACTCGCTTTTGCGCATTTTTGTAAGAGCAAAGATCACAACCACATATGACAAAGAGTTGTAGAGAAATGATGGACCTGTACCGAAAGCAGCAATGGCTGCGCCAGAAATTGCTGGTCCCACCAAGCGACCTGCATTAAAATTCGCAGAGTTGAGGCTGACAGCGTTACCTACGTCCCCATGACCAACCACCTCGGCATTAAAAGATTGGCGAACAGGGTTGTCGATCGCATTTGCGGCGCCTAATAGGAATGCAAGAACGAAAACGTGCCACAACTTAACCTGGTGAGAAATGACTAAAAGCCCTAGAACCCCTGCTGTTGTTCCACCGCCCATATTCGTGAAAATTAAAACTTTACGTTTATCAAAACGATCGGCGAAGGCTCCTCCGTGCAAACTAAAGAAAAGCACAGGCACAAATTGGAGGGCGGTTACGAACCCAAGATCCGTACCGCTATGGGTCAACTGCAAAACAAGCCAATCTTGAGCAATTCGTTGAGCCCAAGAACCAATATTTGAAAAAACATTTGCGGCAAAGAGAATTTGGAAATTACGATGGCGGAAAGATCGCCAATTTCCAGTTTCGTTTACTCGCACGTATCGGCCTCCAGTATGCGACCATTCTTCACTGAAAAGCAGCAATCTGCACTATTCTTTTCGTATGTCTCAAAGTGCGAGATCAACTGTCTTACTTATCATTATTGGAACAATTCTCTGGGTGGCCACAGGAATCGTTGCCCTCGCCGCGAACGCCGAAGCAAAAATTATCTGGACGTGCCTGGCTGGAGCGGTTTTGGGGCTTGTCGGAATCAGATACACGCTGCGCAGAGCGCGTAGGTTGGGTCTGTAGACGGCCTTACTACTGGTTGTCTAGCTGGCTTGCGATTCCACGTAGAACTTTTCCAAGACGTTCTGCCTCTACCTGAGTCGGATAGCGAGAATGACGAAGGCCATTACTTACCTTGTCGAGAATCTTGATTGTGTCTTCAATCATCGCAGCGAGGTCATCATGACTTGCTCGAGAATTGGCAACCAATGATGGTGGCGCATCAATAATTCTCACAGAGAGCGCTTGAGGTCCACTTCGGCCATCGGCTACGCCGAATTCTAGTTTAGTTCCCGGCTTTACGCTGGTGACTCCGGTCGGCAGCGAGGTCGCGGCGAGATAGACATCTTCGCCTTCATCAGAGGCAATGAATCCAAAGCCCTTTTCCAGGCTAAACCACTTCACGCGACCTGTAGGCATGAAAACACTCCCTTGGATTCTGAACTCGTGTGAGCCGCACGATGGTGCGGACAGAGGACAAGTTTACCGTACTTGAGCCCTCACGTGTAGATCAGTTTAAAAAGTGGCCTCTGAATGAGCTCCGCAGCCATGATCTACGGATACGACACGACCATCTTCGGGGGAAATCGCGTTCGCGCAGACTCCAAAAGCTGATCTCAGGGATCCGGAAATCGATAGAAAAAAGCCGCATCCAAAACATTGTTTCGGTGCCGATTGGGCAATCGGTGCCTCAGGACCACGATCGCTGGCATACCAGCGCTTGCTGGCTTGGTCGCGTCCTTCGATGGACAAAGTGCGCGCTTTACTAATTCCCAACTCCCACATTTCTCGCAAATCAAATTCGTCATCCTGAAGCAATACGCCACTGGCGGGAACTAAACGCGCATCATCGATGGTCGAAGGCACAATATCGCCGGTACCTACATCTCCCGGTTGAATTCGATCAACATAAGGAATCCATGCTGGAGCCAAGAGCGCATCGGGACCAGGAAGCACTGCGACGTCGCACACTGTTGGGTCACTCTCAGCATCGACCTTGGTAATTGTGACAACCCATCGCCAACCTTTGTAGCCAGGAAGAAATGCATCAAAAAGATAACTAGCCATCCGATTTTCATCATCGAAATCGACGCTTATGTATTCACCAACTAATTTGGCGTCTCCGGCATCAGCGAGAAGAGCGGTACGCGCAAGATCTAGCGCATCAAACACAGATGTAGCGTCCTTCTTCTTTGATCCCATAAGTGAAGGATAAAGCAGAAGGGCCTCTCGTGGTAATCGAGAGACCCTTCGCGACAATCTTTGGAGTTATTAGAAGTCCATATCTCCGCCACCTTGGCCTGCAGGAGCTGCAGATTTTGGTTCTGGCTTATCTGCAATAACTGCTTCGGTGGTGATGAAAAGGGCAGCGATTGACGCAGCATTTTGAAGTGCTGAGCGAGTGACCTTGGCAGGATCAATGATGCCTGCCTTAATCATGTCAACGTATTCACCAGTGGCAGCGTTTAATCCCCAACCAGCTTCCAGATGACGAACTTTCTCAACCACAACTCCACCTTCAAGACCGGCGTTAACAGCAATCTGCTTGAGAGGTGCTTCAACTGATGCTTCAACAATCTTCGCACCCGTTGCTTCGTCACCTTCGAGCTTCAATTTAGCGAATGCAACTTTGGCTGCTTGAAGTAGCGCAACGCCGCCTCCGGCAACAATGCCCTCTTCGACTGCCGCTTTAGCATTTCGCACTGCATCTTCAATGCGGTGCTTGCGCTCTTTAAGTTCAACTTCGGTTGCAGCGCCTGCCTTGATGACTGCAACTCCGCCAGCCAACTTAGCCAAGCGCTCTTGCAGTTTCTCTCGGTCATAATCAGAATCGCTCTTCTCGATTTCCGAACGGATCTGGGTAACGCGGCCCTTGATTTGATCTGCATCGCCAGCGCCTTCAACAATTGTTGTTTCATCTTTGCTGATAACAACCTTGCGAGCGCGACCCAAGAGTTCGAGTCCAGCTTGATCTAACTTCAATCCAACTTCTTCTGATACAACAGTTGCACCCGTAAGGATCGCAATATCTTGAAGCATGGCCTTGCGACGATCTCCAAAACCTGGTGCCTTGACCGCAGCAGAGCGGAAGGTTCCGCGAATCTTGTTCACAACAAGAGTTGCAAGTGCTTCGCCTTCAATGTCTTCGGCGATAATTGCAAGTGGCTTGCCTGATTGCATTACTTTTTCAAGAATTGGCAAAAGATCCTTAATATTTGAAATCTTTGAGTTAGCAATCAAGATGTAAGCATCTTCAAGCACTGATTCCATACGATCTGAATCGGTCACAAAATATGGAGAGATGTAACCCTTGTCGAAGCGCATTCCCTCAGTGAGTTCTAACTCAAGTCCAAAGGTGTTTGATTCTTCAACAGTGATGACGCCTTCCTTGCCGACCTTGTCCATCGCTTCAGCGATCATCTCGCCGATGGTGGTGTCTGCAGCAGAAATTGATGCAGTAGCCGCAATCTGCTCCTTGGAATCTACGCTCTTCGCCATCGCACCGAGTTCAGTGATGATTGCATCAACAGCCTTTTCAATTCCACGCTTGAGTGCCATTGGGTTTGAGCCAGCGGCCACGTTGCGTAGACCTTCGCGAACAAGTGCTTGAGCCAAAACGGTGGCGGTAGTTGTTCCATCACCAGCGACATCGTCTGTCTTCTTAGCAACTTCCTTTACGAGTTCTGCGCCGATCTTCTCCCATGGATCATCTAGATCGATTTCTTTTGCGATCGAGACACCATCATTTGTAATTGTGGGAGCGCCCCACTTCTTCTCCAAAACAACATTTCGTCCGCGGGGTCCAAGGGTTACTTTGACCGCATCGGCGAGAATATTCATGCCACGTTCTAGACCACGTCGGGCCTCTTCGTTAAAGGCAATCTGCTTTGCCATAGTTGTTTCCGCTCCTAAGGTTCTTAATCGCCCAACACTTCGCTGGACGTCGGTTTCTGAGGTGACTTATCACTCGCACCCCTAGAGTGCTAACGCTAAATCTAGGGCAGGGCTAGGCCTGTGGGCAAACCAAAGGGCCTCGGGATCTGGAGCAGACGTGCTAGCGGGAGGAGCGAGCGGCCATACGCGCCTGGCGCAGGCGGCGAAGGCGTTTCACAAGCATTGGAGAGGCCACAAGGGCATCTTCTCGATCGATAAGGTCGTTCAACAACTGGTAATAGCGAGGAGGGCTCATGTCGAAGAGCTCGTTGATCGCGCTCTCCTTGGCCCCGGCATAACGCCACCAGTTCCGCTCAAAATCCAAAATCCGAATTTCAAGGTCGCTTAGGCCGGTGACTACCGAACCGGCCTCTGCGCTGTTCTCTTCCATGGGATGAGCCTAAAGGAGGATGGCCGAAAAAAGTGGGATTTAGAGCGTCGCCAGGATTTGATCGATATCACTGATTTTGGTCCATGGATTCACAATTGCAAATCGAAGAATTGACTGACCCTTATGAGATGAAGCGGGCACGAAGCCGATCCCGTCATCGAGCAACGAATCACTCCAATTTTTATAGTCATCCTTTTGCCAACCCGGTCGAGTAAAAGAAACTACCGAAAGATCGGGATCACGCAAAAGTTCGAGGCGCGGATGTTCCCTTATTTTTTGCGCGGCGATCTGAGCCATCTCTAAAGTTTTTTCCACCGCCTCTGCATATGCGTCAGTTCCATTCGCGGCCAAAGAAAACCAGAAAGGCAATCCGCGAGTTCGCCGAGTTAAGTTGATCGCATAATCCGAAGGGTTCCATGAATCGTCATGGTGAAGTGCATCAAGGTATGAAGCGTTCTGAGTATGTACAGCGCGTGCTAGTTCAGGATTTCGATAGATGAGTGCGCATGCATCAAAGGGTGCGAAGAGCCATTTGTGCGGATCCACGATCAATGAATCAGCTTTCTCGACTCCAATGAATTTTGGACGAGCTGATGGGGCACAAAGTGCGGCCAACCCATAAGCGCCATCAACATGAAACCAGATATCTCTTTCGTGCGCGGCCGTACCCACCGTGGCCAACTCGTCAATGATTCCTAGGTTTGTTGTACCTGCTGTTGCGACCACGGCAAATATACGAGTAGACCCCGATGCATGGAATGCGTCAATCTCTCGAGCAACTGCTTCACCAGTCAACCTTCCTGATTCGTTTGGTTCTACGAGCACAACCTCTACGTCCATAACGTTCGCTGCTGAAGAAATAGATGAGTGTGCCTCTTTGCTACATAAGACTGCCCAACTGACGGTTTCTGGCCAGCGTTTGCGAGCTTCGGCACGAGCAACCACAAGTGCCGAAAGATTTCCGACAGTGCCCCCTTGGGCAAATACTCCACCAGCACTTTCAGGAAGTCCGGCCAAATCTGCAACCCAACGCAGCGCTTGATTTTCCGCGAAGACCGCACCTGCGCCTTCTTGCCATGAACCGCCATACAGGGCGCTCGCGCCTACTACTAAGTCAAATAAGTTGGCATGCTCGCTCGGCGCCGATGGAATATAGGCAAGATTTCTTGGGTGATCCGTAGAAATACACGCTCGCGCAAGTACATCCGTAAAGACCTCCAGGGCTTTGAGGCCGCCCATGCCTTCGGCGGAAATTGTGTTTCCCACTTCAGCGAATAAGTCGTGTGCAGATCGCGGACCGTCCAGCGGCGGATCATCCTTAAGACGTTCCAAACTGTATGTCAAAGCGCGCTCTGCTAAATCTTCTAACTCCGAAGTGAACTCATGCATGCCGCTAAGTCTGCCACGATAAGAGAGAATCACTACATGCTACCTATGCGACTTCTACGGACCTCACATCTAGGACCAACCCTCATCGTGACTCTCGTGAGCACTCTTCTTGCCAGTTCATTAACCTCGTTTGCCCGAGCTTTCCTCATGGGAGCCGCAGTTTTTTTCGGACAACTCTGCGTGGGTTGGACAAATGATTTGATAGATGAAGAGAGCGACAGGGCGGAAGGTCGAACTGATAAACCAATTGCCCAAGGACTTCTTTCACGAAATCTAGTTATTCGTTCGACTTTCGTCTCTCTTGCTTTATCTACTGCACTCTCGTTACTTGGCCCGTTTGGTGTGCGCGGCGGATTACTTCATCTCTTAGGTGTTGGCTGTGGAGTTGCTTACAATTTCGTCTTTAAGCGAACCTTGCTGTCTCCGCTTCCGTATCTTGTCGCTTTTGCTGCTCTACCTAGTTCGATTGTTACTTCCCAAAACTATGTTGTACCGATTTGGTTGATAATGGCGGGAGCACTTTTTGGATTAGCCGCTCACTTTGCAAACGTCGTCAAAGATATGGAGAAAGATCGGATTTCTGGGATCAAAGGGCTTCCACAAATACTTGGTTCAAAGATAAGTCTTTTCATTGCGGGAATATCGTTGGTGGAGATTGGAATCATGCTGGGGATCGTTACAAAGAATCGGGAGATAATTCCCTTGTCTGTAATTGCAAGCATGGCGATCTTCACGTTGCCTAAAAGATTTTCATTCCCACTCATTCTTCTCATCGCCGTTATCGACGTGGGAGTGCTCGTTAACCTTGGGAGTTACTACCTCGTTCTGCGCTCTTAACAATGTTACGAAGCATTCTCGGAAAGATTAAGACATGAAACGGCATTACGAGACGCCAATAAATCTGGCCTCCTAGCCCTCGAGGAGCAAATGTTGCTTCCTGAATAACGTGCGTCTTCCCACCCTGTTGATCAAGTCTAAATTCCAGCCACGCTTTTCCAGGCAAAATCATTTCCGCGTAAAGTCTCAATCGCTTCTCAGGTTCTAAGGCTTCAACTCTCCAAAAATCAAGGCTCTCCCCGACGCGAAGGAACTGTGGATCTCGTCTTCCGCGACGAAGCCCAACGCCTCCTACCGCTCGATCCATCACTCCTCGCAACCACCACAAAATATCAACGCCGTACCAACCGTTGCTCCCACCAATACTTTCTATCTTGCTCCACACATCCGGCAATGAAGCATCGGTAGTAATTTCGCGAAGGTCGCTAAGAATTGCCTCTCCAGCCCACTCCGGATCACCTTGAGCTTTTTGCCATGGCGCGGTCGCAAACGAAGCGTCCGACCAACGAGTTTCTACAGCGTGATCCGAAATCGTGCTCAAGGCCAGCGTGATCGCACTTTCAACACTAAGCAAACCTTCTGGAGGCGCAGGAATAAGGGCAGAAATACTTTTTTCTGGATCCGCAACCACTTCACTGATTAACGAGCCAACAAGCGGACGTGCCAGCGCGGTCGGAACAGGGGTCACTAAACCAATCCATAGACTTGAAAGTCCTGGCGTCAATACTGGAACTCTTATTATCCAACGTCGACGCAATCCCGATATTTTCGCGAACTTATGCATCATCTCCGCGTAAGTAAGAACTTCCGGTCCACCAATATCGAAGATGCTGCTTACAGGCTCAAGAAGTGCCGCAGATTTTCGTAAATACCAAAGCACATCGCGAACAGCAATCGGTTGCGTCCGGTTATCCACCCACTTTGGCGTAGTCATTATTGGAAGCCGATGGGTTAAGTGTCGAAGCATCTCAAATGATGCAGAACCAGATCCGATAACAATTCCAGCGCGAAGCTCTACAACCGGCACACCTTGCGAAGCTAATTCTTTGCCTGTCTGAGCGCGCGAAGCTAAATGCTTGCTTCGCTTAGTGTCGTTGGCTATTCCGCCAAGATAAACAATCTGTTTTACCTTTTGGGCGGCGGCGGCTTTCCCAAAATTCCTAGCCATCTCTGCTTCAATGTCATCAAAATGCGAACCTAAATTAATTGAGTGAAGTAAGTAAAAAGCAGTGTGTACACCAGAAAGTGCTCTTTCAAGATCGCTGTAGACGTTTGCGTTGCCTTCGATCACTTCAACGTCATGCGCCCAAGGCTGACCTTGTATTTTGGAAGCATCCCTAATAAAAATTCGTACATCGAGGGCATCGGCAACGAGGGCTTTCGTAAGTCTGCCGCCGATATATCCCGATGCGCCTGTAACTAAAACTTTTCGAGGAAGATATGTATCGCTCACTCCTCAAGTCTAGACTGGCTACAAGCGCTTCGAATTTCGGAAGGAAAAGTGAGAATGTCCGGATATGTGAATCTTCGCGGCCATCAAGTCTGGAGTTACGAGTGGCCCGATAACGGCGATCCTCTCGTCTTGCTACACGGCGGAATGAGCGCCACAGAGGACTTCGATAAATATCTACTGCCCGC
Organism: Actinomycetota bacterium; assembly: GCA_026392695.1. Taxonomy (GTDB): domain Bacteria; phylum Actinomycetota; class Actinomycetes; order Nanopelagicales; family Nanopelagicaceae; genus QYPT01. Next base: position 23,894 of record JAPLBP010000151.1, read on the forward strand.
CGTGAAAAACTCTCATCACGTTTTTGCATATGACCGCTCGGGGCAAGGACGTACGGGTGATCAAGAAGGAAGCCTTCACTTCGAGTTTCAAACCAAAGAAGCAATTGCCTACTTGGAGGATGTTGTCCGCGGTCCAGCACACCTAGTTGGGTGGAGTGATGGCGGAATAATTTCACTTCTCGTTGCCCTGACTCGTCCCGATCTCGTTCGGTCGATCGTTGCAATTGGTACCAACTACTCCTTTAATCACGGCGGTTACCAGACTCCTCCTTGGGAACTTTCAGAGAAAGATCGAAGAGAGCACGCCGAACGATCACCAGATCCTGAGGAGGCACTAGATGACAAACAACGGCGGATGATCCACGTCTGGAATACCGAGCCTGACTTAAGAACGGCAGATTTGGCGAAAATTCAATGTCCGACCCTTGTTCTCGCGGGCGATGATGAATCTTTCAGTCTCCAACATACGAGCTCGCTCTACGAATCAATGCCACAAGGTCAGTTGGCAATCATTCCCGGGACATCCCATTTTGTATTAAAAGAAAAGCCGGCCCTCGTGCAAACAATAATTAGCAGTTTTCTCGCTGACTTAACGCCTCCGCAAACACGAATTCCAATCCGTCGACGAAAATTAGGTCTTACTGACTAGCTTTCACTCGTTCCCCATGAAGCTGTTGAAATATTGAGGCATCTAGTGGATCCAGACGTCCCAATTTTCTTTCTAGAACCCAATCGGCCAGACCAGGATTCCGAACAAGAGCAGGTCCGTGCATATAAGTGCCAATTACTTGAGGAGTAACAACTCCATCAACACCACTACCCAGCCCATTGCCAATTCCGTTCGTGACAATTCCTAACGGTTGCAAATTATCTGTAAATCTCGTCTGGCCAGAGTGATTTTCGAATCCGCTGAAAAACTCTTCGCCTTCAACGGAAAATGTTGGTTTCAAAAGCACTTCACCGACAGATCGAGGAGTGACCGAGACCGTTTCGATTGGAAGAAGTCCCAAACCACTTATTACGCGACCGCCAGAGGCAGGAAAAGTCTCGCCAAGAATTTGGAATCCGGCACAAACCGAGAAGACGTGACCACCCTTATCGAGAACTTTTGCCATGACGTTCTTCCGCTCAAGAATTTCCATCGCGGCGATTTGGGCATCATCTTCTCCTCCACCGAGGAAATACAAGTCGGCCGATTTGGGAATTTTCTCTCCAATGCCCACGGAAATAACTTCGTTTTCTATTTCGCGCCGTGACAGCCGCCAAGAAACTACTTCCACATTTCCGCGATCACCATACGTCCCGAGCAATTCTGGAAATAGATGAACTATTGTGAAAGTCATCGCTTCACCAATTTCGAAAGACGATGAAAAGCCGTGTAAGAAGCAATTAGATCCGCGTGACCATCCCCAAACATGACAGAAGCTTTGCGCTCATCCTCCGCAACAACATGTTCTATACCTGCAACCGTCAATCGGGCTGAAACGTCAGAACGTCTATCTCCAGAGACGATAACGATGCGTTCCTGAAGTGGCGAGAAATCAACATCCCACAACCACGACGTATCTTTTCCGTCTTGCGTATTTGCATTCACAACCAATAAAACTCCATCTGGACCAGATTTACTCGTAGCCAGTGTTTCTCTCCAACTGGCCGGGTTCTTTGAGAGCATCAGACGATACTTCGTCTGCCCGATTACTATATTTCCGAATCGGCCGTCGACACTTGAAATTCTACTTACAGATTTTGCGGCCTTTGCCAATTCAATATCGAAACGTGTTGCTGCAACAATCGCTCTAGCGGCGTTGGATATTCCCGCTTTGCCTGGTATTCCACTCACGACTTCAATCTTCTGCTTTTTTGGTCCTTTAAGTATCTCTTCGGAAAGAACCCAATCAGGCTTAGGCCGAGCAAATCCGCAGGTGCACGAGAAATCACTTCCTTTATCGTTCCACCACAACACTTCCCCACATTCCGGACATGTTGAAGCATCAATGTGTCCGGGAGAGCCGCTACTAAACCAGATTACGTGTTTCCAATCTTTCGCAGCCCAAACCACAAAGGGATCATCTGCGTCTGCCAAGATCATTGATTTCTTTGGAAGATTTTGAACCGCGTCTTTCCACTTTTGTGCGACCACACGAACTTCAGAGAGGCGATCTAGTTGATCTCTGCCTAAATTTAATAGAACCACTAACTCTGGACGCGTCTGCGATATTGCCCAAGGAATCACCATTTCGTCAACCTCAAGAACGGCAATCGGTGCCGATCTGTTTTGGCTCAACGCCGTTGCGACGCCTGCAAAAAGATTTGCTCCGGTGAAGTTCGTAACGGCTTTGTAAGACGTAGAGATCGCTGCATGAATCAACGCAGTGCTTGTCGTTTTTCCGTTTGTGCCAGAAATAAGGATGACTCTTCTATTTCGAGAAAGAATTTCTGCCGCTTTTGGTTCAAGTTTCAAAATCATTCGTCCTGTAAGCATTACCCCCGAGCCGCGCCTCGTGGCACGTGAAAGCCAGCCAAGTCCGTTGGCCAAGAGAATGATGA
>JAPLBP010000107.1 GCA_026392695.1 Actinomycetota bacterium
ATTGCTGCACCGGCGCAGCGCTATTTTGTTCAAAGGGCGCAAATAAACTCCATGCGCGCTCAGGTCAATGCAAGTAATCAAGCACTAGCCGATGCTGCGCATGAACTTGAGTTGTGGCGAGATCCTGAATACATCAAAACCCAAGCTCGAGAGCGACTCCATTTTGTGTTGCCTGGGGAGCGCCAATACATCGTTACTGATGGAACAAGTCCTGAAGTGAAAAGCCCAACAACAGCGGCCGCGAAAGACCTTCCCAACGGACTTCCTTGGTACAACCGTTTGATTGCATCAATTACCGAGACTGGCTCTTAATGCGAGAGCCTTCTCAAAAAGATTTAGATTGCATCGAACTGCAATTGGGTCGAACTCCTAGAGACGTACATGCAATTGCATATCGCTGCCCATGCGGCGGACCAGCTGTTGTTGAGACCCCTCCTCGCCTATCTGATGGGACGCCCTTCCCAACTTTTTACTATGCCACGTGTCCACGTCTTACTGGTGCGATTTCTACACTGGAATCGAGCGGTTTGATGGGAGAAATGAACGATCGCCTCGCCGTCGATGCCGAACTCGGCGGAGCCTACGCAGCCGCACATGACGATTACATAGCCGCACGCTCTGCTCTTGGGATTGTTGTGCCTGAAGTTGAAAATGTATCCGCAGGTGGAATGCCAAATCGCGTGAAGTGTTTGCATTCCCTCATTGCGCATTCTCTCGCAGCAGGACTTGAGGTCAATCCATTAGGCGATGAGGCTTTAGCGAAGTTACCACAATGGTGGCTGGACGAACCTTGTAGTCAGGAACTTTGATGCGAGTTGGTGTAATCGATTGCGGTACTAATTCGATCCGACTTCTCATTGCGGATATAAACGATGGAAAGTTTCACGAAGTTCAACGCGAAATGAAGATTGTACGACTTGGGCAGGGCGTTGATGAAACAAGCGAGTTTCATCCGGATGCCATTGATCGAACTCTTGCAGCAGTCGATATTTACGCGAAAGAACTCCTAGCTCGCGGCGTAGAGCGAATTCGATTTTGTGCGACAAGTGCGACTCGTGATGCCACTAATAGAGATCTCTTTCTGGAGGGTGTCCATGATCGACTAGGTATCTACCCCGAGGTCATTTCGGGAGATGAAGAAGCGGCTCTGTCTTTCCAAGGTGCAACCAAAGGTTTGATAGGCGTAGAAAGCCCTTATTTAGTGGTCGATATTGGCGGAGGATCGACGGAATTTGTATTTGGAACTTCAATAGTTGAGTCAGCCAAAAGTGTGAATATCGGATGTGTCCGCATGTCTGAGCGGCATTTTCGATCTGACCCGCCAAGCGCGGATGAAATCGCAGCAGCCACTATCGACATAACTGAAGCAATAGGCGAAGCTGCAAAACAGGTTCCAATAACTTCGGCAAAGACAGTAATAGCAGTAGCCGGCACAGCTACGACAGTTGCGGCGGCCGCCCTCGGCTTAAAGGAATATGACCGCGATGCGATTCACCTATCCCGCGTTTCTGCCTCCAAGGTTCATGAGATTTCACAAATGTTTTTATCGATGAACCGTCACGAACGAGCATCACTTGGTTACATGCACCCTGGACGTGTTGATGTCATAACGGCTGGTTCCCTAGTGCTTTCACAGATTATGAAAGCAACTGGCGCAACAGAATTTATTGCCTCCGAAAGCGACATACTCGATGGAATGGCTTGGGATCTTGCCTCGCGATAAGCGCACCAATGTTTTTGTCATGAGTGCAGGATCAATGACGTTGGCTCAATTAGATCTCAACATTCACGGTTGCAACGCCTGTCCTCGACTCGTGGCTTGGCGAGAAGAAGTCGCGGTTGTGAAACGAAAGGCTTACGAGGATCACGATTATTGGGGTAAGCCAATTTCAGGATTCGGATCAGATAAACCAAAAATTCTCATTGTTGGTCTTGCTCCTGGGGCCCACGGAGCTAATCGAACGGGAAGAATCTTTACGGGGGATTCATCAGGGGACTGGCTTTTTGGTTCGTTGCATCGAATAGGAATAGCGAAGATTCCCACTAGTACTTCTCGTGATGATAAACAACAACTGAAACTTACGCGGATAACTACTGCGGTGCGTTGTGCTCCGCCCGACAATAAGCCTGAAGTGGAAGAACGCGATCTTTGCCAACCGTGGCTCACCCGCGAATTTGAGTTAACTTCGCAGAGCGTCCTCGCATATGTTGGATTGGGAGCCTTTGCTTGGGCGGCAATTAATAAAGAACTGAAGGGACTAGGGCATCCCGTACCGCGAGTGAAGTTCGCTCATGGAGCAAGCGCCGAATACACCTTTGAGGGAAAGAATTACTTGGTGATAGCGAGCTACCACCCGAGTCAACAGAACACTTTCACGGGCAAATTGACGAAAGATATGTTGGATTCTGTTCTCGCAAAAGCAGGTAGATTTACCCACGTTATTAAGTAGCGCCCTCGTAGCCCAATGGCAGAGGCAGAGGACTTAAAATCCTCCAAGTGTGGGTTCGACCCCCACCGAGGGCACATTTCTTTACAGATATTTGAAACCGATTATTTCAATAAAAAGCCGATTGGGCTGGCTCTCGAGAAAGACGATGAGCCACCCAATCGGATTGAGCCTTTACTTGTTAGAGATCACTACTTTAAGAGCCTTCGTTTCAGCTGCTCGACCAAAAGTATCGTAAGCCTCCAAGAATTGCTTAAAATTGAAACGGTGTGTAACCAATTTATCTGCTGGGATCTTCTTGCTCTCGACTAATTTCAGAAGCATTGGAGTCGTGTTGGTATTCACCAGACCCATACTGATAAATACATTGTGAATCCATAGTTGCTCTAAATGTAATGGAACGGACTTTCCGTGTACGCCGACGTTAGCTACGTGACCGCCAGGTCTGACGATTTCGGTTGCCATGGTGAAAGTATCGGGAACACCTACCGCTTCAATGGCCACATCGACGCCCGCACCATCAGTTAGCGCAAGTACTTGTTCTTTCCATTGAGGCTGTCCGGAAACGACAACGTCCGTTGCCCCGAGCTCTCGGGATTTCTCCAAACGATTTGTGTCGAGGTCAATTGCGATGACTTTTGCAGCCCCGTGCAAACTGGCGGTCATTATTGCGCCAAGTCCAACTGGTCCTGCACCTATTACGGCGACCACATCGCCTGGCTTGACTTGACCGTATTGGATACCCATTTCAAATCCCGTTGGGAGGATATCGGAGAGCATCACGGCCTGTTCATCGGAAACCGAAGGCGACAACTTATGCAGAGAAGTATCTGCATAAGGAATGCGGACAAATTCGGCTTGAGTCCCGTCGATGAGGTGACCCAAAATCCAACCCATTCCGGATCCGCCTTCGTCGCCTAAACAATGCGAATACAAACCTTGTTGGCAATTCTTACAAGAGCCGCAAGATTTGATACAAGAAATGAGTACACGGTCGCCGACCTTAAAGTTCTTGACCGAGGCACCAATCTCCTTGATAAAACCCACGCCTTCGTGTCCGAGAATTCTTCCAGTCTGAACCGTTGGAACATCGCCCTTCAGAATATGCAAATCTGTGCCGCAGATAGTTGTCGTAACAAGCTCAACTATTGCATCAGTCGGATTCAGGATGACCGGATCTGGCACATCGGTCCAAGACTTCTTGCCTGGGCCTTCGTAAACAAGTGCCTTCATTGTGTTCTCCCTCTGCGAAAACTTTCACAAAATTATTTTGCTTTTTCAGCCTCCTCTTACGGCGTCCGAATGACTATGAAGTGGATCTCAATTCGATGGTGAGATGGGCTGGCGAGAGGTAACACCGTTACTTGCATTTGCAATTGATATGCAAGTGTATAAAATTATTATGGGAATAGAGTATTCCGCTATGTTGTTGTAACTGACATGTTAAAACCTGCAGATTCATTAGTACCGCTAAGTCCTGCTATTGCTAATCGATGGAGTCCTCGTTCATTCGATCGAGTTGCTGAAATATCGGATACCGATTTAACGGCAATACTTGAAGCAGGCCGCTGGTCACCTTCTACTAATAATCAGCAGCCGTGGCGCTTCATTGTGGCCAAGCGCGGGGACGCACATTTTGAAAATCTAACAAAAAACTTTATGGGCTTTAACGCAACATGGGCTCCACATGCATCGGCACTTGTGCTCGTTGCGGCAGTCACAACCAATGAAGATGGATCAGCTCGTCCCTTCGCTCTATATGACGCGGGTCTAGCGAGTGCTTTTATGACCGTAGAAGCAAATAATCGTGGAATTGCGGTTCACCCCATTGCTGGATTTAATCGCGACGTTGTAAAAGCCGAGTACTCGCTTCCGGATAACTTCACACAGACCGCGATTTTGGTTTTGGGCAAGCAAGCCCCTGCATCTGCACTCATCGATCCTGCCTTGATCGAACGGGAGAAAGCACCACGCGTGCGCAAGCCTCTAACCGAGCTAGTCGTCGCCGGTTTGCCGGTTTCTGAGGACCTCCAAATCTCGGCTTAAAGGCAGTTTTTTACGCGTTCTTACGCTCAAATCGTTCTTTCGCTTCTCTTTTCTAAGCGATTTCTAAGCCTGGAATCCCTCTGGGGGAACCGGGGGAAGATTCTTAGCCCTACGATTGTTATCAGTGTCAGTGGAAATTCCACCGACACTTTTCGCGCCTTTAAGGAGACACGAAGATATGCGTAGTTCAAACCCTGTTTTGGTAAGAACCATGAAATCAGGTGGCTATGCCGCCATGGGTTCAACCACAACAACCTCTCCGGAAACATTGGAGACTCTGTACAACGCACCTGCAGCCTCATCACTGCGAACAGGACGCATGACCATTGATGATGTTGTCACTCGAACTGGAATTCTCTTCACGACACTCGTCGTCGTAGGAGCTGCGGCATGGAAGCTCAACCTCGGTGGAGGCGCTCTCATGTTTGGCATTTTTGGCGGATTCGCTCTTGCAATGGTGAATACCTTTAGCAAGACGGTTCGACCGGCTTTGATAATTGCCTACGCCGCACTCGAAGGCCTAGCCCTCGGAACGCTTTCACATTTTTATAACACTGCCTACCCAGGGATCGTAAGCCAAGCGATTCTCGGAACAATTGCAGCATTTGCTGGAGTTCTCTTCGCATACAAGAGCGGTCGCATCACGGTTTCACCACGCTTCACGCGAATCGTTGTCGGTGCCGCCATTGGTTACCTGATCCTCGGAGTTATCAGCATGTTTGCCGCAATGGCAAACGTTGGCGGGGGGATGGGTCTGTATGGTGTGAGTGGCCTTGGACTTCTTCTAGCAGTTGCTGGAGTAGGACTAGCAAGCATTTTCTTGATTCTTGACTTCGATCAAATCGATAAAGGAATTAAGGCGGGGCTACCACAAGAAGAATCATGGCGTGCCGCATTTGGTCTCATGGTTACTTTGGTATGGCTCTACATGGAGGTCTTAAGACTTCTGTCGATCTTAAGAAATAACTAACCCCCAAAGGGTTATGAATTAGGTAAGTGCGACCTTCTCGTTTCGGGTAGGCGGTAAGCCAGAAGTACTGCGATTGAAAACACTGCAGCACTGACAGCGAACGCCGCCCGGAACGAGAAGATGTCGGAAATAATTCCCACCGTAAGTGGACCGATAATCATTCCCGCATCTCCAGCCATCTGCCAAAGAGCAATCACTTGTCCGCTCTTTCCCCGAATCACATCACCAACAATGTTGGCCGGAGTTGTTGAGAGAAAAGCCCCACCAAAGCCAAGAACTATCATGGCTATGAGGTACATCCACGGATGAATAGCGAACACCATGATCAACGTTCCAAAGAGAACGACAGTGCTGCCTATGCCGAGAGCCATTCTTCGGCCATGAGTATCTGAAAGTTTGCCTGCTGGCAGGAGAAAAAACCCTTGAATTAGCGCTGCAAGAGTGAATCCAAAGCCAACAACCGCGGTTGTGGAATGTAGGTTCTCCGTAACAAATATTGGCAAAATTGAAGAACGCAATCCAAAGAGAACCCAATTTGTGACGAAGGATAAGACAAGAGCCGTTCTATATGGAGAGAGCCTTAGCGCCTCAGAGATCCCCATACTGTCAACTTCATCATTTTTTTCTGTGTGACTTCTTTTTCCAGATTTAAGAAAGAAGAATCCGATTGTCCCTGCGACAAGGAGGGTAGAGGAGTACGCAAAGAAGGGCGCTCGAAGCGAAACGGCGCTAAGAATTCCACCAATCGCCGGGCCTGCAATTCCACCAATTAAAAAACTTCCGTTATAAATCGATTGTGCTCGACCTCGATGATCATCATCGACTGATCTCATGATGATTGAACCCGCAGCGACCGAGAACATGGAAGAGCCCAATCCTCCAGCAGAGCGAAAGATAAGTAGTTGGTGAAAATTTTGGGCGAGTGCACATAGAAATGTGAAGAATGAGACCATCGAGATTCCAACTGCAAAAACGATGCGTTCTCCGAAGCGGTCCACGAGTTTGCCAGATATGAGTCCCGAGCAGAATCGTGCAATTGCGAATGCTGAAACCATCAAACCCACGGCCGCATTGTTCACTCCGAAAGATTTCGCAAAGAGTGGAATTGCGGGAATAACAATTCCAAAACCGACCGCAACAAAAAAGGAAGCAGCGACCAGAACTTTAACTTCTCGAGGTAATTCTCCGAGAAGTTTGTTTCGAATCAACCAATCGCCTCGCCAGCAGCTTCTTCACGTGCAGCTGCATAATCGTGTGAAGTTCTAAGTGGAAGTTCTCGCAAACTCAACGCCAATATGAAACCAAGCGCTGTCACAGGCGCTGCCGCATAAAACACAATATGGAAAGAATTCACATATGCATCAAGGGCAGTGTTGTGGACGACCGCAGCGTACTTCTGCGGGGAGGCAACAATGTCGGTGAGTCCTCTCTGGGAAAGATTTACTCCCACCATGGCGCTTGGGTTCTTGGTGGCCAATTCGCTAAAACCGCTAGCCATGTAATGCGTCAGACGGTTGTTCAGAACTGCTCCAAATAGTGCGGTTCCAAAAACACTACCGAGAGAGCGGAAGAAGGTATTGGAACTTGTCGCGACTCCCATATCGCTGAAATCAACTGAGTTTTGAAGGGCGATAACAATTGTCTGCATGGATAGGCCAAGACCAGCGCCCACAATGATTGCGTAGATCGAGAGCTGCCAGTAAGGCGTAGAACGCGTCAAGGTGCTCATGAGCAGAATTCCCACTGTCATGATGAAGGTGCCCAATACCGGGAACTTCTTATATCTACCCGTCGTCGTAATTCTCTTACCACTGAAAATTGAGGTGCTAACAATTCCAAGCATGAGCGGGATTAATTTCAACCCAGCAGTTGTAGCAGTGTTGCCCTTTACGATTTGTAAATAAAGCGGCAGCATTACAATCGCTCCGAACATTCCCGCGCCAATAACAGCGCCCAAAAGAGAGGTGAGCGAGAAAGTGTGATTCTTAAAAAGTCGTAAAGGAAGAATTGGCTCTTTTGCTTTTCCTTCCCAGTAGAGAAAACCTCCGGCAAGGGCAAGGCCGACGACAAGATAGGTAATCGTTCGCGAATCAAGCCATCCATACTCGGGTCCATAGACCGCAATGGAAAGTAAAATTGTTGTTACAGCACTGACCAACAAGAGCGCACCAATGTAGTCGATGGAGTGTTCGCGTTTGATCTTAGGAATATGAAGTACTGCTGAAGTAATTACGAGGGCAAGAATTCCAAATGGAAGGTTGATGTAGAAAATCCAACGCCAGCCAGTCAGTCCCAAGATCGTGTGATGGTCGGAAAAGAATCCGCCGAGCAGTGGACCCGCGACGGATGACAAACCCCATACGGCGCCGAAGTAACCCTGATAGCGCCCTCTTTCGCGAGGAGGAACTATGTCGCCGATGATGACGAAGGTCAACGCCATCAATCCGCCAGCGCCTAGACCTTGCAAGGCGCGCGTTGCAATCAGTTGGTTCATGTTCTGAGACGCACCTGCAAGGAAAGATCCGATAAGAAAGGTAACAATTGCGAATTGGAAGGTGACGCGACGTCCGTAAAGATCTGAAATTTTTCCATAGAGCGGAGTGGATGCTGTCGACGTGAGGAGGTAGGCCGTGACCACCCACGTATATTCCTTGAGTCCATGCAGATCAATGACAATGGTTTTAAGCGCGGTGGAAACAATTGTCTGATCAAGGGCTGCAAGTAGAAGCCCCGTCATAAGCCCGCCCAAAATAATCATGATTTCTTTATGGGTATGCGCCTTTGCTGGTGCTCCGGATCCTGCTTCAGATGGTGAATGTGTAGACATGTACGACCTTTCAAATGGGACCGAAAAAGTGGTAGCCCTAAATTGTGAATAGGCGGTAACTTTACTCCGTGAAAACAGTCGTAGTGGAAGAGTTGGTCAGGACTTACGACAAGGGCAGTGTTCGAGCCCTTGACGGGTTGAGCCTTGACGTCGAAGAGGGCACCGTTCTGAGCGTTCTGGGACCAAATGGAGCAGGAAAAACAACAGTTGTGCGCATATTGGCTACTTTGCTTGCCCCGGATTCGGGACATGCCACTGTTGGCGGAATAGATGTGATCAAGCATCCTGAGAAAGTTCGCGAGATTATCGGACTTTCTGGTCAGTATGCGGCGTTAGATGAAGTTTTAACGGGTTGGGACAACCTAGTGATGTTCGGTCGGCTCTATCACTTGAGCAAGAAGCAGGCAGAAGCACGAGCAGAAGAATTGCTGGAGAGATTTTCATTGACTGATAGTTCTCGACGCGCAATCAAAACGTACTCAGGTGGAATGCGCAGGCGACTAGATCTTGCAGCTTCGCTCATTGTTAAGCCGAAAGTTCTCTTTCTTGACGAGCCAACAACTGGGCTTGATCCTCGTGGAAGACAAGAGATGTGGGGCGTGATCGAAGAACTCGTTAAGGACGGCGTCACGCTTTTGCTCACGACACAGTATCTCGACGAAGCCGATCAACTTGCAGATGACATTGTGGTTGTAGATCACGGCAAAGTGATTGCACGGGGAACTTCCGATGCGTTGAAGAAACAGATCGGAGGAGAACAACTTCAGGTTGTTGTCGCGCAAAGCAATATCGCCAAGACTATGGAAATCGTTGCTCAAGTGAGTCAAGCGAATGTGCATCTTGACGAAGGACTTCGAAGAATCTCTGCTCCGGTTACGACGGGATCAAGTGCTCTCGTTGATGTTCTTAGACTTCTCGATAGCTCCGGCATCCATCCACTCGATATCGCCCTTCAACGTCCCTCCCTTGATGATGTATTTATGTCGCTGACTGGACACACTGCAGAAGAAGATTTAGTAATTGCAGAAAGTAAAAAGAAGGGAAAGAGGGCTCGTTCATGAAGAGAGCGTTAATAGATGCGTTAATCATTACTCGGCGCCAACTCCTTCTTTTGAGGCGAGTCCCGGAAGTGCTGATCTTTTCCACTATTCAACCGGTCATGTTTGTGCTTCTTTTTCGCTATGTTTTTGGAGGATCCATCACTTCTGGCATGCCAGGGGGCTACGTCCAATTCCTGATGCCTGGAATCTTTGTGCAAACTGTGGCATTTACCTTAGCGGGCACTGCTTCTGGCGTCGCTGAAGATATGACAAAAGGATTGATCGATCGCTATCGCTCTTTGCCAATTGCGCGATCGGCTCTGGTATTTGGCAAGACCCTTGGCGATTCCACTCTCAACATTGTGGTGCTTATGACCATGGGTGCTGCGGGATACATCGTCGGTTGGCGACCAACCTCGGGCGGCGTCAAAATTTTGCTCGCCTTTATTTTTCTTCTCGCATTCGGATATTCACTTTCTTGGATCGGCATCTTCATCGGTCTTACCGCAAAAGATGTTCGAACCGTTCAAAATATGAGTTTTCTTGTGACCTTTCCCCTTACATTTCTTTCTAATGCTTTTGCACCAACCACTGGTATGCCCCGAGCACTTCAGTATTTTGCTGAGTGGAATCCGGTATCAACAATGGTTGCAGCAACGCGCGAGCTATTTGGACTTCAAAATCGATTTGGTGTTACTGCAGGTTCTTTCCCCAGCCAACATCCACTCGCCATGTCGTTTATTTACATGTTTATAATTGTCTTAATATTCGTGCCGGTTAGCGTGAATAAATACAAAAATGTTGCGAAGAAATAAGAAAGAAGACTAATAAAGGCTAGAGGTACAACTCAGCTTCAAGAATTGCGACAGTGATTTGTTTTCCATTTGGCGCGGTGTATGAAACTGTCTCGCCGATTTTCTTTCCAAGCACGGCTGACCCCAGCGGAGATTTTTCACTGTAAACGTCGAGATCTCCGCTTGCGATTTCGCGTGACCCAAGAAGGAAGCGAATCTCTTCGCCCCCGACATCGGCGGTAATCACCATGCCAGCTCCGACGAATCCTGATTCCCCAACGGGTGGAGCACCAATATGTGAGTGTTCAAGCATGTGCTTGAGTTGGCGAATCCTCGACTCCATTTTTCCTTGCTCTTCACGAGCAGCGTGATACCCACCGTTTTCCTTAAGGTCGCCTTCCGCCCGTGCGGTCTCGATCTTCTTAATGATTTCTGGGCGACCCTCAGTTTCAAGGCGCTCCAATTCCGCACGGAGACGATCTGCGGCTTCTTGAGTGAGCCATGTCTGGGTTGTCATAAGGAGGGTTAGGTTACTGGGAAGTGGGGCGGCAGCGCGAGATTCCGGCGTTAACTGCCGCGGATCGGGTTGGTATGAGCGTAGTTCTCTCAACGTGTGCGGCACCCGTCGAGATGACATCGTCAATCTCTCCGACGACGTTTTTCCCTAAATCATGGGCGGTCAAAGTACAGGTCACAGCCAAGGTCGGGTCCCTTCGATCAAGGGAATAGCGAAGGCTGATAGTGCGATCGGAGGGAATTGTGAAAGAGATAAGTGTCGGGGCCAGGGCTGGTCGCGAATGGTGCAAACCCGCCCACGTTAACCAGGCCCCTCCGAGGATTAGCAAGGTTATTGCTAGCGACTTCCAACGAATGGGCTTTTGGCCATAGCGGTCAGAAAAGTCGAGTTCGGACATGGGATGATTCTTTCAGAGTTACTGAAAATGTCCTAAGGGAATAGAGGTCAAAATGTCACAGAACGTGGAGATGAGTGGCGTTGGCTCTCTGACGGTTGCCGCCCTCGTGGTTGCTGTCATATTTCTCCTTCGAAGTTTTTATAAGCGATTTACCCGCATGGACAAAGCGCGGCAATCTCAGGAAATGAATGACACTGGGGAAAATGAATCGAAGTAATTTCCAGAAGTTCGCTTCTTATCTTGGGCTTCTCGTTGTCACCTTTTCTTTTCTCGGGCTCGGTGTCTGGCAATGGAATCGAGCGCAGGAAAGTCGAGTACCTGTTGTAATTTCGTCATCAGTTGTTTCTCTAAATTCGGTTACTCAACCACGCATTTCACTTCCGGCCAGCGCCACCTTACGGCGCGTTCGGACAACGGGTCACTACGTCGGATTTTTACAGGCGCCACATCAAGTGGATGGTCTTGGTAAAGAGTCCATATGGGATGTGGGCATGTTGGAGTCCGATACCGGTGGAGTGATCTTGGTTGTGAGGGGACTTTGGAGCGAGCGTGTTATCACACCAAATTCGGCAAACGTAGAAGTAATGGGAAAGTTGATGCCACACCAGAGCGATGATTATGTTGAATCTGAACCGGGCGTTTTGCGAAGACTCGATAGCGCACTCATCGTCGGCCAAACCAAGCAGGATCTATTCGATGGCTATCTCATCGCGGAACAAGAAAGCGTAAATGGAACGCCATCCCAGAGAATTCGAATTGAAGCGCCAGCACCCAAATCTGCCGTCCCTGGTTTTTATTGGCAGCACCTCTCTTATGTGGTGATCTGGTGGTTTATGGCTGGCGTTGTGCTTTACCTACCAATTTATCAACGTAGAGTTACCTCCAAAATGGAGCCAACGGATGCGGCATAAGGAGTAAAAATGGCACGAACAAGTGATGGAACGGTCCAGCGATATAGATTCATGGCGATCGTTTCAGGCATTATGTCTCTATTACTTTGGTTCGTTTATGTGCCCGTAAAAGCGCTTAATCACAACCCAGATGTACATAGTGCGCTGGTCTGGATTCCCATGGTTCATGGCTATCTTTATCCGATTTACGTTCTCACCGCGATTCAACTTTCATTTAAAGCCAAATGGGCGCTACCAAAGATGTTGGGATTTATATTGGCAGGGACACTTCCGGTTGCATCCCTTATTGCCGAGCGTCGAGTTATCGCACAATTCCTTCCAAAGAAGAACATACATAAAGGCTTCTAAACTCCGATGAAGATGAGAAGTTCTGCTTTGCGATCCGCCGTCAAGGCAATTCTTTATCCACTCTATGAGCGTCGACTGGTTCGTGCCTTAGATTTTTCGCAAACCCCTCATCACGTGGGTGTCATTCTCGACGGCAATCGACGATGGGCCAAAGCTAATCCTGACCAAATGGGTGGAACGTCTCCAGCACGTGGTCATCGTGCGGGGGCGGCAAAAATTATTGAGTTTCTTGGATGGTGTGAAGAGGCCAAGGTTAAAGTCGTCACAATCTGGCTGTTGTCCAATGACAATTTTAAAAGATCACCGGAAGAAATTGACGCACTTCTCACCATCATTGGCGAGACTGTTGATGGACTTAAAGCCACGGGGCGCTGGAACATTAAATCTGTGGGATCCCTCGAACTTCTCCCTGAGTGGCTTCGAGATAAATTAAAGGAATCCAGATCGGATGATCCTGGGGCTATAGAAGTGAACGTAGCCATTGGCTACGGAGGACGTCGCGAGATCGTGGATTCTGTGAAGCGATACATGGTGGATGCCAAGGAGCACGGGCTTACTTTGGATCAAGCAGCGGAGGAACTCTCTACCGAGAAGATCGCGAATTTCTTATATACGGCAGGTCAGCCAGACCCTGAATTATTGATTCGCACCTCGGGGGAGCAGAGGTTAGGCGGATTTTTATTATGGCAATCAGCTCAATCCGAGTTCTATTTTTGCGAAGCATATTGGCCAGATTTTAGAAGAGTTGATTTCTTACGTGCATTGAGAGCATATTCACTTCGTCATCGTCGCTTCGGGGCATAAGACCGGAAAAGTCAGTGCTAGGTTATTGATGTGAAAAGAAGCGTTGCCATGGGCCTGGTACTCCTTTTGCTTGCCGGCGTGGGAGCAATGGCGTTTAGCATTTCCAAAGAAGGTTCTGAAGAGCCAAAGGGTGCGACGGTAGCGGCTCGAAGCACGTTGACGATGAAGCCATGGACTTGGGTGAGCACCACCTATAGCGATGGCAAGAAGATCAGCGCAAGAACTTCCAAATTCGTTCTGACGTTTGCAAAGGGTGGCACTTTTTCTTCTGCCACTGATTGCAATACCGTCGCCGGTAAGTACACCGATGACGATAAGAAGATTGCTCTATCAAATATGGTTTCCACTTTGATGGCCTGCGAAGGTTCGCAGGAAGGCGACTATGTAAAGGCCTTGGAACAGGTCAGCAGCTATTTTTTCCGAACCAATGGGGAATTGGTATTCGACCTCAAATATGACAGCGGATCTAGCATCTTCAATTGAGGCATTTCCCGGGTGAGTAGCCTCTCGGGTGAATTCTAAAAATCGTTCGCGCGTGTCGCGACAGGTACGAGCCTCGGAAGTTCTACCGTTTTCCTGTCGGGTTCCCTACGAGTACAACTACACAGAATGCGAGATCTGGCTTGACGGCTCAGACCACGATTAAGACGTACGTTCTTGATACCAGTGTTTTGCTGGCAGATCCTGGCGCGCTTATGCGATTCGCCGAACATGAAGTCATCATTCCGATTGTTGTCATCGGAGAGTTAGAGACAAAACGTGATCATCCCGAACTCGGTTTCTTTGCTCGAGCCGCCCTTCGCGCCCTTGATGATCTTCGAGTCAGCCACGGAAGACTGGACCAGCCACTCACCATCACAAAAGAAGGCGGCACTCTCTCAGTGGAGCTCAATCATTCGGATATGAGCTCACTACCCGCGGGATTCCTTCGCGACGGCAGCAACGATTCGAGGATTTTGGCGATCGCTCGCAACCTTATGGCCGATGGGCGAGACGTCGTACTTGTCAGCAAAGACCTACCTTTACGCGTAAAAGCATCGTCAATGGGTGTTGAAGCCGAGGAGTATCGAGCCGAAACCGTCTCCAATAGTGGCTGGACTGGGATGGTGGAAGTCACCGTCGCCGGAAGTGTGATTGATGATCTCTACAACTTCGACCGAGTCGAACACGAGATCGCCTTGGAGCATCCGATCCATACTGGCGTCGTTCTTCATTCAGAAAAAGGAAGTGC
>JAPLBP010000101.1 GCA_026392695.1 Actinomycetota bacterium
GCAGATGTGCAGGCTGGGCAGAGTTTGCGAGTGCCTGCTTAAAGGGGTTTAGTACCACGATTGAATCCTGACTGCGCCACTTTTGAGGGGGCGACCATCTGCAAGGAAAATAAAAAGGGCTTCGAGTTTCCTCGAAGCCCTTGCTCAATTTCCCCAAACTTTTTGGTCGATGCCAATAGACCAGTTTTGAAATTCTGAGACTACGGAGTCCATGACGGGACTTGAACCCGCACCTTCTGATTGGCGAAAACAGAAATGCTGCCGTTACACCACATGAACACCGCGCTCGAATCTTCGGGTAAGTGAAGTAGATCAGTCCTGCCGACTTTTCGAATTGTGGGGATTGGGAAATTGTGGAGAGAAAAGAAAAATGACCCGAAAAATCTCGGGTCATTCTCTCGCCAATCAGAAGTGGATAAAAGTATGCCACAAAATGCAAGAGGGACATCGGATTTCCCCAAAGTCCCTATTGCGTCGACAGCTCCAAGGCAAAGCACTTCTTTTCAATAGGTCACCAACCCAGTGCAATACCGCTTCTTCGAGATTCCCGAGGCAAGAAAATTATGGCACAAATTCTGGCCATTCTCATTTGTGAGATTTCAGTTCCACAGGCTTCCGTCACGGGCCAGATCAAAGTGCTATCCTTGACTTATGACTTCTAAAGTAAAGGCTAAGGTTTCTACGGCGAAGAGACCCATGGTCACAAGAAGCGTTCCTAAAAAGAGGGCACAAATTTCGATAAAGAATTCCACAAGCAAAGTTGAAGCAAAGCTCTCACCAACCGTGAGAAAAATTAAGGCAAAAGAGCCAGCACAGCGGGCGGGGCGAACTATGTCGACGAGAGTAAGCGCCAAGAATCAAATCACGATTCCCGTGGACATCCTAAGAAAGGCCGGATTTAAAGTGGGGGACACTATTAATTGCACCGTGGACGATGACGGAAAAGTGCTTTTATCTAAACCAGTAAATCCAATGTTGCAATATGCAGGAATATTTAGCGGCCTGTATGAAGGATTTGATCTTCGAGCGGATCGTGATTCATGGGACGAGTAATTTTAGATTCTTCTGTTTTGATCGCGTTCTATGATGATCAAGATGCCCATTATTCTTCGGTCCATCGCCAGTTTGAAGCCCAAGTAGATCAATATGAGATTTCAGCGTTAACAATCACGGAGGTTTTGACAGCGCCGTTAGCGCGCGCTTCGAGTAATCGAGAGAAATTCTTGGAGGCGGTAACTGGTGGGATCCAGGCCGTTCATCCTGTGACCGAGGAGATCGGGGTGTTGGCGGGCAGCGTAAGGGTTGCCACGGGATTGAAAACGCCGGATGCCATCATCAGCGCAACGGCCACGCTCGCAGGTGCGACCCTGTGGACTCTGGACAAGAAGCTGGCGAAGGCTCATAAAGGGGCAGTACTCATAAAATAGGGGCGAATCGGACTCGATTTGAGCGGTTCAATCACAACTGCCTTGCGACACGCTCGAGGAAGATAATTGCTGGGCAATGTGCCCCAACCCTCAAGACTTCCTTTACAGTTAACACTAGATGTAGGGGTCAAAGCGCGATATAGTTCCATAAGTAGTGGTTTTCCAGCACTACACAGGGAATTGTCAGTAATCGCAATACACCCCCGCAGGACTAGAGGAAGGGAGACACGCCGCATGATTTGCCCATTTTGCCGACATGATGATTCGCGTGTCGTCGATTCTCGTCCAGCAGAGGATGGCACCCAGATTCGCCGCCGCCGCGAGTGCCCAGAGTGCGGATCACGATTTTCAACCCAAGAGACCGCCCTTCTCAACATTATTAAGCGAAGTGGGGCGACCGAACCCTTTAGCCGCGAGAAGGTCATCGCTGGTGTTCGTAAGGCATGCCAAGGACGCCCAGTAAATGATGACGACTTAGCCCTTTTGGCCCAAAGAGTCGAAGAGGCTCTGCGCATGAGAGGCCAAGCCGAGTTTGAGGCGCAAGAAGTTGGGCTGGCAATCCTGGCGCCACTTCGAGAACTCGATGAGGTCGCCTACCTACGATATGCCTCGGTCTACCGTAACTTTAACTCCCTCGAAGATTTCGAAGGCGAGATCGCTTTATTGCGAGCTCTGCCTTCAAAACAAGATGTGAAGCAAGATGTAAAAAGTAATTCCCCAATTACAGATACGAAATCCTCTACGCGCGCACAAAGTGCAAACCCCACCGCTGAAAAAGTCAACGCTATAACAAGCGCGCCCGCACGAACGTAGTCGCAATTACTGACCTTCAAAAAGTCAGTGGTCTGCACTACAAATATCAATGAATTTAAAAGCAGTAACTATAGGAACTTGGAGAAATACACATGTCAGAGACGGTCATCAATCGACCAAGTAAGTCCACCACTTCAGGTAAGGGACTTGTGCTCGAACGCATCTATACAACCCCGGGCGTTCACCCTTATGACGAGGTGACGTGGGAGCGTCGAGATGTCGTCCAATCCAATTGGAGAACTGGCGAGACAGTCTTCGAACAACACGGCGTTGAATATCCTGACTTCTGGTCGGTCAACGCCTCCACCATCGTCACCACGAAGTACTTCCGTGGCGCAGTTGGTGCGGAGAATCGCGAGTGGTCACTCAAGCAGGTTATCGACCGTGTAGTTCTGACCTACACAAAGGCCGGTAAGGAAAATGGATACTTTGCAACAGAGGCAGATGCTGAACTTTTTGAGCACGAAATCACCTATATGTTGCTTCACCAGATCTTCTCTTTCAACTCTCCAGTGTGGTTCAACGTTGGAACCAACGCGCCACAGCAAGTAAGTGCTTGCTTCATCTTGGCCGTGGAAGACACGATGGATTCGATCCTTAACTGGTATCGCGAAGAAGGAATGATCTTCAAGGGTGGGTCAGGCGCCGGACTTAACTTGTCTCGCATTCGCTCATCAAAGGAACTATTGAAATCAGGCGGAACCGCCTCAGGTCCCGTCTCCTTTATGCGTGGAGCTGATGCATCTGCTGGCACAATCAAGAGCGGTGGCGCAACACGTCGCGCAGCCAAGATGGTTGTCCTAGATGTTGATCACCCAGATATCGAAGAATTTATTGAGACAAAGGTAAAAGAAGAAGACAAGATTCGCGCACTTCGCGATGCTGGCTTTGATATGGACCTTGGTGGCAAAGACATCATCTCTGTTCAATATCAGAACGCCAATAACTCAGTACGTGTGAGTGATGAATTCATGCGCGCATATGAGAGCGAGAGCGAATTCGGTCTTAAGGCTCGCTCTACAGGTGAAGTTATCGAACACGTCAGCGCTCGCGGACTATTCCGCAAAATGGCAGAGGCCGCTTGGGCATGTGCCGATCCAGGAATTCAATATGACGACACCATCAATGATTGGCACACCAACTCTGAGACTGGACGCATCAACGCATCCAACCCTTGCTCTGAGTACATGTCACTGGATAACTCTTCGTGCAACTTGGCATCTCTTAACTTGCTCAAGTTCCTCAAGACCGATGGATCATTTGATGCAAAGACATTTGGTCGCGCAGCAGAATTGATCATCACCGCAATGGACATCTCCATCACATTCGCAGATTTCCCAACTGAAGCAATCGGTGAGACCACGCGTGCCTATCGCCAACTCGGAATTGGGTACGCAAACCTCGGAGCGCTATTGATGGCTTCAGGTCTTCCATACGATTCCGACGGTGGCCGCGCACTTGCCGGTGCAA
>JAPLBP010000120.1 GCA_026392695.1 Actinomycetota bacterium
GAATCATGGAGTTTTCGCAAGAAGCATTCGAGTCTCGACATATAGGCCCATCATCTGAACAAGAGAAATTGATGTTAGATGAGCTGGGCTTCAATTCTCTTTCGGACTTTATATCTCGTGTCGTGCCCAGCAGCATTGCCACCACAAACAAACTCACAGACTTGCTTCCATCGGCGGCTACCGAGGTAGAAGTTCTTGAGGAGCTTCGGGGAATGGCGGATGCCAATGAAGTATTTACATCCCTTATTGGTGTTGGATATTACGGAACAATCACGCCACCAGTAATTCTTCGAAATGTTTTGGAGAATCCGGCGTGGTACACCGCATATACACCGTATCAGCCCGAAATTTCACAAGGGCGCCTTGAAGCGCTATTCGCATTTCAGACTGTAGTCAGTGAATTAACAAGTTTGCCTATTTCCAATGCATCTATGCTAGATGAGGCAACAGCGGCTGCCGAAGCCATGACACTCGCGCATCGGGTTTTCAAAGGTGATGACGGAGCCGTTTTCCTCGTTGATGAAAACGTTCATCCGCAGACTCTGGCAGTAATGAATACTCGCGCAAAGCCACTTCACATCGAAATTAAACTCTTTGATCCAATGAAGCCATTGCCTGCTATCGCATTTTTCGCTGCCTTGGTTCAATATCCAAACACCTTTGGCAAGATAGAAGATTTTTCGGCGTTGGCAACCGCAGTTCACGAACGTGACGCCCTTTTACTTGTCGCGACAGATCTCATGGCTCTTACTCTCATTACTCCGCCGGGCGAGTGGGGCGCAGATGTATGTGTTGGATCGGCCCAAAGATTTGGAGTGCCTCTAGGTTTTGGTGGTCCTCATGCAGGTTTCATGTCTGTACGTGCGGGGCTAGAACGGTCAATGCCTGGTCGCCTCATTGGCCAAAGTATTGACGCCGATGGACATCCGGGCTTGAGATTGGCACTACAAACACGCGAGCAACATATCCGACGTGACAAGGCAACGAGCAATATTTGCACAGCTCAAGTATTGCTAGCCGTGATGAGCGCCTTCTACTGCATGTGGCACGGACCTTCAGGTTTGAAGAAAATTGCATCTCGGATTCATAACCAGACGGATCGTTTTGTAGCGGGGCTAATTTCTGGCGGCTACGAAATTGGAAGTTCACATTACTTCGATACTGTCACGATAAGAGTAGAAGATTCCGCAAAAATTCACTCAGCGGCTGTTGGGCTTCGTGTCAATTTGCGCCCTATCGACGCTCACCATGTCGGCGTTTCTCTTGACGAGACCGTAACGGAACGAACTCTTGGCCTGCTTGAGAAGATTTTTTCAATTTCAATTCCGAAATCAGTCGACAATTCAACATCTTTGCCGAAGAGTCTTTTGCGATCATCAAAGTTCTTGACGCACCCAATTTTCAATACGAATCATTCCGAAACTGGAATGATGAGATATCTGCGCACTTTGGCCGATCGGGATCTGGCTCTTGATCGGACCATGATTCCACTTGGGTCGTGCACAATGAAATTAAATGCTGTTACGGAAATGGAATCGGTTACTTGGCCTGAATTTTCTTCTTTACATCCATTCGCACCAGCAGACCAAAGTGAGGGGTCGCGAGAACTCATAAAGCAACTTTCAGATTGGTTGATTGCCATTACTGGATACGATGCTGTATCCCTTCAACCGAATGCAGGAAGCCAGGGGGAGTTTGCGGGACTTTTGGCGATTCGAAATTATCACGATTCACGAGGAGACGCTGCACGGCGAATATGTTTGATCCCCTCCAGCGCTCACGGCACAAATGCGGCGAGTGCAGTCATGGCAGGAATGAAAGTTGTTGTTGTCGAGTGTGACGAGAATGGAAATGTGAGTCTTACGGATTTACGGGAGAAGATTGCTTCTGCAGGATCCGAATTAGCAGCCTTGATGGTTACTTATCCATCTACACATGGAGTGTTCGAAACTGAGATTACACAAATATGTGCGATCGTTCACGATGCGGGTGGACAGGTTTATGTCGATGGAGCAAACCTCAATGCCCTTGTTGGTTTAGCCCAACCTGGAAAATTCGGCGCAGATGTGTCGCACCTTAATTTGCATAAAACATTCTGTATTCCTCATGGCGGTGGGAGACCAGGTATTGGCCCAGTCATTTCTCGCGCCCATCTGGCACCATTTCTTCCCAATCACCCGCTCGATGCTACGGCTGGTCCTTCAACGGGACCAGGGCCGGTTAGCGCTGCGCCATTTGGATCGGCCAGTATTTTGCCAATTTCCTGGGCATATATTCGACTCATGGGGGGAGCGGGACTTACTCGTGCAACAGAAATAGCGATCCTTTCCGCCAATTACATCGCGCATAAGCTCAATCCTTTCTTTCCAGTTCTCTACAGTGGCGAAGGTGGCTTGGTGGCACACGAGTGCATCCTTGACCTCAGGGAGATCACAAAAACCACTGGAGTCACCGTGGATGATGTGGCCAAACGCTTGATGGATTATGGATTCCATGCTCCAACCATGAGTTTCCCGGTCGCGGGAACACTCATGATCGAACCCACGGAGAGCGAAGATCTGCCTGAGTTGAATCGTTTCATCAGTGCCATGATCGCTATTCATGGGGAGATTGAGTCAGTGAAATCGGGGGAATATACAAGCGAGAATTCGCCTCTTCGCCATGCTCCTCACACAGCGGAGCGAATTTCGACCCAGAAATGGGACTTTCCATATACGCGCGAAATTGCGGCTTATCCGCAAGGAATGGCGCTGGATACTCTCATTGGGCGCAAGGGCAAGTATTGGCCCATTGTCGGGCGGATAGAGGGCGCCCACGGGGACAGAAACCTTATTTGCGCCTGTCCACCCATCGAGGATTACGCCTAAGCCATCGATTTCCCGGGGAGTACGAGACGAGATTCTCCATACATTACTTTACATAATGTAACTTATCGGCGTTAAGGATCGAGCTTTGTCCTTCTTCCCAGCCGAAAAAAGACGCCAGAGATCAGTAAGAATCCGAGCCCTATCAAGCAAAGAGCCACCTCGATCACTCCACCATTTCTATCCGAAAAAGTTATTTGATTAATCAAAGGAACACTGGTGGCAATGTATGCAGTTTTTCCTTTCTTTGTTTGGATCAGAACTCGTCCATGTGAGTCGACAATTGCGCTGATACCGGTCGTGGAAATACTGACGACATTTCGGCCATGTTCTATGGCTCTGATACGCGCGATTGCTAATTGTTGGTCCGTCTCTGCCGATGTGCCAAATGTGGCGCTATTGGTCTGTACTAAGAGCACGTTGGAATTACGTGCCATCTTTCTACCCAAAGAGTCATCGATGAGTTCGAAGCAAATGATTGGTGCGATCCTGGCCTTGCCGACTTTATGGATTACATCAGAATTTCCGGGGAGAAAATCGATCACACGTTTCGCATAAGGAGAAACTACCTCGGCGACGCGACGCCAAGGCATGTACTCGCCGAAAGGCGTGAGATGTTGCTTGAGATAGACCGAAAGGGCCCCCTTATTAGGAACCCACAAAATGGAAGCATTCGAGAAATTTCTACCGTTATTTAACACAGCTCCAAGAATTATCGGCACTTTCCAGTGATCAACGATATTGCGTAAATCGTTATTAGTCATGGCGTCCGTTAATGGATCAATATCAGCCGCATTCTCAGGCCAGAGGACTAGATCGGGGGCTTTAGACACTTTCGATAGGTAGCGATGGGTTGCTTCTACGTGCAGATTAAAGACTTCTCGAGCACGTGCGTTGAAATCCAACCCCATGACCGGTACTCCCCCTTGTATCGCAACAATAGATATGGAGTCGGTGGAAGCGGCTGTACGTGCAATGAAAAGCGGAGTTGCGCTGACGAATATCAGTGAGACAAGAATTACATAACGAGTATTTCGTCGAATTGCGAACAAGATTGAAATTGAAATGAAGGCAACCGTGAATGTTAAGGACGGCACTCCGCCCCGCTGAAGTACGTGGACGTAGGGAGCATCGGCTTGGCTAAAGGCCACCCTCCCCCAGCCGAATCCTCCGAACGGAAAACGAGATTGGATGCCTTCTGCGGCAACGAGGGCTGAAGGAAAAATGAAGTAATAGATAGATCGATGACGAGAAAATGGAATCAGTGCGAGCGGCAGCAGGAGGGATGTTTCAAGAAGAACCAGTAATAACCACGGAAGATTACCAACGTAAGTGTTGCTCCAGGAAAGCAAAGGACCTAAAAAACCTATTCCAAAAAGAAACATGGTCTTTAGTCGAAGACCGATTTTCCGATCGCTAAGTAAATGAAGTAAGAGCGCAAGTGATATTGGTGCCAACCACCAGAGATTAAAGGGTGCAAATGAAGTGAATAACAGAAATCCCGCGAAGAAACTTTGTGCAATTACCATTGGAGTGCCGCGATTAGTCTGTCGACGCTTGCACCCAATCCATACTGGTCCTGAAGAGCGCGAATCGCTTTCATATCCTTAGGTCGCTTAGGAATTGTAAGTGAGACTTGAGGAAGAGCAAGATCGGTTACACACTTAACCAGGGTTGGTGCAATTGCCAAATAATCTCTACCTGCAAGAATTTTTTTAGCCAACAACGGCGTAAGTGCGGGATGAGAATTTTCCGCCGCTTCAATCGCCTCTTGCACTGAAGCAAAATTCTTAGCAATGAGAGCTGCGCCCTTTTCTCCAATTCCACGAACTCCCGGCAAACCATCGGATGGATCTCCACGAAAGGTTGCGAAGAGACCGTACCTATCACCGGGAATCTCATAACGACTTGCGATCCAAGCGAGATCCACTAATTCGTGCGCGGATAGTCCCTTTGCAAGGTAGACAACAGCAACATCCCTCGTGTCATCGACTGTTTGAAACATATCCCGATCACCCGTGACAATTCGAACCGGACCCGGCTGTTGAACGGCGAAAGAAGCCATGACATCGTCTGCTTCGAAATCATCAATTCCGATTACCGTGATCCCAAATGCATCCAATATGTCGAGCAAGATTGGTATTTGTGGCGACAGTGTGTCTGGTTCTTCCTCATCACCTTCTGGATCGACGCGGTTGGCTTTATATTCAGGAAAGAGGGCAACGCGCCATGTTGGCCGCCAATCTCCCTCAATGCAAGCCACGATTCGATTTGGTTGGTACATACCAATCAAGCGCGCTGTCATATCCAAGTACCCTCTAATGGCATTGACGGGAGTCCCATCAGGGGCAACCATCGTGTCAGGCATTCCATAATAGGCTCGATACCAAAGCGAAGCGCTGTCTAAAAGCATTAACGTCATGCCTCACCCACTAAATATGTCACTACGCCCCTATCCAATTTCTTTACGGCTTCAAGACATCTGGGGCGTAAAGATTCACTTGCCACGGCAATCTGGCCAAGGAGATCTATTAATTGTTTAATCGATCGTACAAAATCCCCCACAGAAAGGTCGCTACCTTTCAAAACACTTTGTAATGAATGACCGTTAGCCCATCTGAAAGCGATCCAGCAAAAACCAAAATCGGGTTCGCGTTGAGTTTTCACTTGATGCTCGCGTTCCAATTCTTCCAACTGCGCCCATAGCCGTGTGATTTGAGCAAGTGCGGTTTGAACATTTCCCGAAGGAATTCTAGGAGCTTGACTCTCTTGCGTTCTCGCTTCAAAAATCACGCTAGACACAACCGACAACAATTCAGAGGCTGATAGCGTTTCGAACACGCCCTCGCGAATTGCTTCGCTCAATAGCAAATCAGACTCGGTATAGATTTTTGCCAGAATCTTGCCCTGTGGAAGTGTTTTGCCATTTTCTAGATAGCCTAATTCGGTCAGAA
>JAPLBP010000002.1 GCA_026392695.1 Actinomycetota bacterium
ATATATCGAAGGCGTGGCCGAAGAATCCCCAGACCCTTGTTTCTCTCTCCGATATTGCCTTGAGAATTTCCGATCCCGCTCTTGCCAGTCAATTGGCGAGTGATGCGATTCGAATGGACCCGCTTTCTTCGAAGGCCCGCGTGCTGAAAGCGATTGCTCTTGAAACACAACTTAAATTTAGAGATGCAATCCCATATCGGGTGTCGGTTTTGAAACTTCAGCCTTGGGGAACCACAAATATGGTTGCGCTGATTAAGGATTATCTTAAAATAGGTCAGCAGGATAAGGCACTTCAAGTCCAACTCTTAATCGCCCGAATTGAACCCAATGGTGAGGATGCGAACGCCGCAGCAATTCTCTTAAGAAGATAAGATTTCACCCATGTTAAATCGCGATAAAACTGTGGCCATTATTGGTCAAGGCTACGTTGGGCTTCCGTTAGCGATGGCTGCGGTTGATTCTGGCTGGCGCGTCATCGGCATTGAAAATTCTCGTAGCAAATTTGAGTTGATTGCCTCAGGAATTAGCCCTGTTGAAGATGTGGCATCGACCAAAGTTCAGATCGATCTCGCTTCAGGGGCTTATCGGGTATCCAACAATGTGGCCGATGTGGCCGAAGCATCGATTGTTGTCATTTGCGTTCCGACTCCACTGGATGCCGATCGTGCACCCGACCTTGCAATTTTGGAACAAGCAGTGCGCGATATTTCTCCGCATCTCTCGGATGGAACTCTTGTCATCAATGAGTCAACGTCCTATCCAGGCACAGTCCGTGACTTTATTTCCCCACTTATCGAATCTTTGAAATCAAGTCCTTCTGTTTCGATTGATCTTGCAGTGGCTCCTGAGCGAGTTAATCCTGGCGATAAAGTGTGGGCGCAGAAGAACACACCTCGGCTCGTGGGTGGACTGAATGAAATGTCGACCAAACGAGCTGTGGATTTCTATAGTTCAATATGCGATGAGGTCGTACAAGTTTCAGCACCCGAAATTGCCGAAACTGCAAAGCTACTTGAGAACACCTTTCGCCTCGTAAATATTGCACTTGTGAATCAGTTAGCCCAGTTGTGCGCTGACCAAAACATTAACGTGCATGAGGTAATTGATGCCGCTTCCACGAA
The DNA here is from genome assembly GCA_026392695.1 of Actinomycetota bacterium. GTDB lineage: Bacteria > Actinomycetota > Actinomycetes > Nanopelagicales > Nanopelagicaceae > QYPT01. Next base: position 1,122 of record JAPLBP010000002.1, read on the forward strand.
GCCTTATGGATTTATGAAGTTCACACCTAGTGTGGGCGTAGGTGGACATTGCATTCCTGTCGATCCAATGTATCTATCGTGGTGGGCGGCGAATAATGGCGGTCGCGCTTCGATTATTGAGCATTCAGATGAGATTAATCTGGGAATGCCTATCTATGTTTCTCGACGCGTGCGTGAACTTTTGCCGACTGGCGTCGGGCGAGTGATGATTCTGGGAGTCGCTTACAAGCCTGGCGTTAAGGATGTTCGTGAAACCCCTGTAACATCTTTGCGCGATGACTTACTTGCTCACGGATGCAAGGTTGGCTGGTTGGATCCATTGGTCGCAGATTGGGAGGGAAGCGCTCCAGTTGATCCGAGTTGGGAGTGCGATGTAATCGTTATTGCTACCGCTCAACCTGGCTTGCCGGTGGAAGCACTTTCCAAGCGCGGTATTCCGATTCTTGATTGCACTGGAACGTTCAAAGAGTTAGCGAATGTGGTGCGGCTCTAACCTTGCCGTAGATGATCGGCTAGATCTCGAATAATCGTTTCTAGATTTCGCTTGGGCTCCCAGCCGGTCAATTCTTTAATTCGGCCAACGTTAGGTACACGTCTTTCCATATCTTCAAAACCTGATGTGTAAGCCTGCTCGTAACTGAG
>JAPLBP010000095.1 GCA_026392695.1 Actinomycetota bacterium
AAAAACTTGCCAACGCATTGGCAGAAGTCATCGACGCGGGAGTTAGCCCTTAACAACCCTCGAACGAATCGTGCCCAATCCATCTACACCGGTCTCAATAATTTCTCCACCGTGGATGTACTTTTCTGGCTTGAAACCCATTCCCACTCCTTGTGGAGTACCAGTATTAATAACATCTCCGGCTTTCAATTCCATGAATTGAGTGATGTACCAGATGCAATGATCGATACCAAAGATCAAGTCGCTCGTACGTGAATCTTGTCTGGTTTCGCCATCAATGGTGCACCACAAACGAACGTCCGTGGGATCGAATGAATCGGCAGTAACGATCCACGGGCCCATAGGATTAAAAGTCGGGAAAGATTTTCCCTTTACCCATTGACCGCTGCGCTCAATTTGCCAATGGCGTTCGGAGACATCTTGTGAAATGGTGTAGCCGAGAATGTGGTCCTTAACTTGATCAACCGAGTCTAGATAAAGCGCATCTTTGCCAATTACAACGCACACCTCAACTTCGTAATCCGTTTTCATCGAATTTTTCGGGACAACGATGTCATCGAACCCGCCAATAACCGTGTCAGGAGCCTTCATAAAAACTACGGGCTCAAGAGGAGGTGTCGCGCCGGTTTCTAGTGCATGTTTCAAGTAATTAAGTCCGATGCAAATAACTTTTGTTGGCCGAGCAACAGGTGACCCAAGGCGATAATCGGCAATTGCTACCCGTGGTCGAGCAGAAAGATCGAGGGCTCGAACTTTCTCCATGGCTCCTGCGTGAAGTCCATCGCGACTCCAGTCACCTACGACGTCATCTACAAAGACCGCCTCCGTGTCACTGACGATTACTGCTGCGCGTTCTTTTCCAAATTCACCTAAACGGCCAATTCTCATTTACTTACTCCCACCCTCGACGTTAAGGGATGATACCAATTCATCGGAAAAGCCTTGGAGTGTGATTGGTCTCAAGAATCGGTTGATCGCAAAAACCCCGACCGAGGTATGAAGTGGCGAGGTAGTGGCCGGATAAGGGCCGCCGTGATGTTGACCGGTTGTAACCGCTACGCCCGTCGGCCAGGCATTCCAACAAACTCGACCTGCTATTCGACTGAGCGAAATGATAATTTCCTTCAGTTGCGGCTCAGATTCACCGGAGAAAATCGAAGCAGCAAGGGCTCCTTCTAGTTGATCAAGGATGGCGATGGCTTCCCCCAGACTTTCGTAGGTAATGACGATTCCCGTGGGCCCGAAATATTCGCGATGAATTGCCTCAATCGATGATATTTCTTGGGCAGCGAAAATATGCACTTGGGCGCTTGTATAAAGACCAGTTTCCGGAGCCGGTTTTGCGTTCTGCACTCTCCCTGATGTCAAGGAGACGAGAAGATCACGATTGCGATCGTGCAAATCTTTCGTTGCCTTGCTTAAAAATGGCTGCGCTTCACGTGCACTGAGATTAACTGCCATTGCATCAAGAAATTCTTTGTTATTTGGCACGAACAAGAGACTTGGATTGGTGCAAAATTGTCCATTGCCCAGAAGTAATGAATCGAGATAGGCGGTCGCAAACGCCGCAGGGTCGGTCATGCCCGAAGTAGTTGCAATCACGGGGTTGATGCTTCCAAGTTCACCATAAAAAGGGATGGGGTTGGTACGAGATTGCGCCATATCGAAAAGAGCTCGTCCACCAGATTTAGATCCAGTAAAGGCGCCCGCACTTATTCGTGGATCGGCAATCACAACTTTGCCAAAATCATGACCGTGTCCAAGCCCGATAATTCCCGCAGGCGCTCCCGAATTCAAAAGAGCCTCAAGGGCAATATCAAAAACTTTCTGTGAAGTTTGAGGATGAGCGGAGTGCGCCTTTATGACAACAGGACATCCGGCTGCCAGTGCCGAAGCCGTGTCGCCGCCCATCACGCTAAATGCAAAAGGAAAATTACTCGCTCCAAAAACAACAACTGGGCCGATTCCGATAACTGTTCTGAGGAATCGCGGATGCCCAACTGGCAAAGGTGCATCAACCGCGGCATCGAGCACAGGCTTTACAAAATCACCAGACTCCAGAGCTTGTGCGAAGGTGCGAAGTTGAAAGGTCGTGCGACCTACCTCGCCAGTTAGTCGTGCTTTTCCGAGTCCTGTTTCGCGATCAGCGACCTCTACAAGAGTCTCGGCGTTAGCATCAAGTGCATCTGCTATCGCTCGTAAAGAAATGGCACGCTTAGCCGGTGAGGTACCCGACCAGAGTGGAAACGCGCGATGTGCACCAGCAATTATTTCTTCAATCTCATGTTCGCTCGTAGCAGCGAATTCAGGACCAAATGCTTCCCCTGTTCGGGGATCAAATGAACGGATCACGCAAACTCCTTCTATTTACACGAATATTTCGAGGATAAATTTTTAATCGAGAAAAAAATCAGTAAGGAAATCGGTTGTTCCAGGAACCACTGAGTATTTATCCAAATCAGTAATACCCTCACTTGCCAGAACTTCGTCATCTACGAAGAAATTTCCAGTGCACTCCGCGGACGAGCGATTCAAAATGATGTAAGCGGCATCGGACAAAATCTCGGGGGTGCGACATGTCGCAAGATCGACGCCCGGAATCATGGCAAGAGCGGCGGTGTCGATGGCAGTTCGGGGCCAGAGTGCATTGACGGCAATCGCGTCCCGGCGAAATTCTTCTGACATCCCCAGAACACACATACTCATTCCATACTTAGCCATGGTGTAAGCCAGATTGTTTTTAAACCATTTCGGCTTAAGGGACAGTGGAGGTGAAAGATTTAGTATGTGAGGATTTCGCCCAGCTTTTCCAGACTCACGCAAGTAAGGAATAGCCGCTTGCGAGGTAAGAAAAGTTCCGCGAACATTCACATCAAACATCAGGTCAAATCTCTTCGCCGGGGTTTCTTCTGTGCGAGTCAAATTAATTGCACTCGCGTTGTTAATGAGAATGTCGATTCCGCCAAATTCTTTTGCAGCAGATTCAACCGCCGCGGCAATCTGATTTTCATCTCGTAAATCGCATTTGATCGGCAGCGCCGTACCACCTGCTGCCGTGATTTCTTCAGCGGCAGTAAAAATAGTGCCTGGAAGTTTCGGATTGACCTCGGTTGTTTTCGCAGCAATCGCGACGAACGCGCCGTCTTGCGCGGCTCGAACTGCAATCGCTAAACCGATTCCTCGGGATCCTCCAGTAATAAAGATCCTCTTGCCTTTTAGGCTCATAGCGCGCCCCTTCTCTTAGCAAATTTCATTAGCGCATCCCGCGCCTCGTCTGAATGTAGTGCCATTCCGAACAGAGCACCTTCCGCCTTAATTACTTCGGTCACTGCATGGTGAGAAGCGCTTTTCAGAAGCGCCTTCGTGTTAGTGACGGCCGTTGGCGGTTGTGACGCAATCTGAGCGGCGACCGCTATGCCCTGCTCGAGAGCGTCTTGCGCAATAGTTCCGACAAGGCCCATCTCTTTTCCAGCTTGCGCATCGAAACTTTTCCCAGTGAACAATATTTCCGCTGCACGTTGGTAACCCACCAGCGCAGGAAATAGGTAACTAGATCCAGCCTCTGGTACAAGACCGAGAGTCACGAAAGGAAGGGAAAAGACCGCGGTTGGCGTGGCAAGAACGACATCGCAGTGCAGGAGCATGGTCGTACCAATACCCACCGCCGAGCCTTGAACCACGGCGATCAAGGGTTTTGGGAAGTTATGAAGTTCAAAGATGAACTGAAAACCAACAGCGTCCATATCCACCCCTGGATTTTCCAAGAAATCAAAGATGTCGTTGCCAGCCGTGAAATGCGGACCTTCAGCGACAAAAAGCACAGCCCTCACCTCGGAATTAGTGGCGGCTGAGCGCAGTTGCGCCACCAACTCGGAGTACATCGCTAGGTTGATGGCGTTCATCTTGGCAGGACGGTTAAAGGTGAGAGTTAAAACACCCTCTTTTTGCGCCGAAAGGATCTCATTCATTCGGCAATCTTATGGGTGCTGACCCTAATATCAGGCTAATATGTTTACACCCAACTAATAGTTTTGAGGTCTGGAAGGGCCAGGTGCGAAAGTAACCATGACAGCAGATATCACTATCTCGTCGCGAGATCTGACCCCTTTTGAATGTTTGGTCATGGATCTGCTCTGTGAGGGCAAGTCCAATGCCGCTATCGCCGCCGAAACTTCCCACACAGAAAAAGTGGTCGAAAATACAGTCAGCCGAACAGCAAAGGCATTCGGCATTCGCGCCGATGGAGAGACCAACCTTCGGGTGCTCCTTGCTCTGGCTTATCGAACACATTATGGCGACAAAGCTTTTGATCGCCTAGGTGTTGCTTGCCAACATTTTGAGATTGACGAGGCGGGTCGTTCCATTTGCACCCGCCACATGGAATAGGCATCTTTTTTTACCACAGGGTGACTAACGTAACTCCTTAAGATAAATCACAGTTTCACTGGGGCTAACACTCTCCTTTCACTCCTTTCTTTCGCGCTCTCGAGGCGATAATTTGCCTATTCCAACGATTGGAATATACAAAGGAGAGAGAAAAAATGAAACGACGTACTTTTGACGCCATGGTGACTTTGGTTGGTTTGGGAGTCACCATCGCGCTTCTCGCAGCATCAGCCCTGCTTAACTGGGGCTACGCCTTCGCCAATGACCAGGTCAGTGGCCAATTGAAAGCTCAACAAATTACAATCCCCGCTTCCACCGGTAACTCGGCAGAGACCGCAGATGTAACCAAATTCTTCAAGGAAAATGGAAACAAGTTGATGTCCACGGGCAAGCAAGCGCAAATGTACGCCGATCATTTTCTAGGATTCCACTTATCAAAGATGCCAACGTATGCAGAGGCATCAACAGCAGCTCGTTCAGCGACTGGAACTGATAAAGCGGCATCGGCTAATGCAACTTTGGACACGGTATTTAAAGGAACCACGCTTCGTGGAACTCTCTTGACGGCATATGCATTTTGGGAGTTGGGACAGATTGCCAAAATCGCTTCAGGCGTAGTGCTAGCGGGAGGAATTCTCCTGTTCTTCTTCGTGCTAGCAGGATGGCGCAACCTTCGTCGCACACCAGAAAACGCGACGATCTAGCCCTCTACTCTCCGTGAGGGTGAAGAGAAACGCCCCCCGATTTTTTCGGGGGGCGTTTTTTAATGCACTTTTGCGGCGTTTCTATCTTTCGATTGACCCAGCAATAAATTGTTCAACACGGTCATGCGCTTGCTCGTCGGTGTATTGAACCGGCGGAGTCTTCATGAAATAACTTGCAGGCGAAAGAAGAGGTCCACCAATTCCTCGATCGAGAGCAATCTTCGCACAGCGGAGCGCATCAATGATTACACCAGCAGAGTTAGGCGAATCCCATACTTCAAGTTTGTATTCCAAGTTCAAAGGAACGTCACCGAAGGCTCGGCCTTCAAGACGTACGTAAGCCCACTTACGATCATCTAACCAAGGAATGTAATCCGAAGGCCCAATGTGAACGTTACGTGCCCCAAGATCATGATCTAGTTGTGATGTAACAGAATTGGTCTTAGAGATTTTCTTTGATTCTAAACGATCTCTTTCCAACATATTTTTGAAATCCATATTTCCACCGACATTAAGCTGATAGGTGCGATCTAAGTGCACTCCGCGATCTTGAAAAAGCTTGGCCATGATGCGGTGAGTGATGGTGGCGCCGACCTGACTCTTAATGTCATCTCCAACAATTGGAAGCCCAGCCTTCGTAAACTTATCCGCCCAGACAGGATCTGAGGCAATGAAAACCGGAAGGGCATTAACAAAAGCACAGCCAGCGTCAATTGCACACTGGGCATAGAACTTCGCTGCCGCTTCCGAACCCACCGGAAGATAGCAAATGAGAACTTCTACATTTGCATCCTTGAGCGCTTGCACCATGTCAACTTCAGGAAGCGTCGATTCGGTTATCGTCT
>JAPLBP010000087.1 GCA_026392695.1 Actinomycetota bacterium
AGAGCGGCTTGATTGAACTCTTCGGAGCCCCGCTTGGACCGAGAACTACCGCACCAGAAGTGGCTTCGAAAGTAGAGCCATGACATGGGCAGACGAGTTTGGTTTTATTAAGTGCAACAGTGCATCCCTGATGAGTGCAGGTGCCGTTCAAAGCCACAAGACCAGTCTTGGTTCGCGAAAGCACTATTTCAAGGGAACGTCCAGAAGCATCTTTACCCGTGTAGACCTGTGATTGCCCGACTTTTATGGCCGAAGATTTCGCAAGCAGGGCACCGTTCGACGATGCCGCTTTTGCTAGATTGAATCCGGCAGAGGCTTGTGCTTTTGAGAGCATAAAAGCTGGCATTAAACTTGTTGCAATTATTAAGAATCGGCGCCGATTGATTCGTGACATTGCGCGAGGTTATCTTATTTTCTATTCACTCTCAATCATTTTTTCTAACTTTCGTTTTAAGTAATAGACCACGCTCCCAGCAACTATTAAGAATCCGATTGCCCAGTATCGGAGAGCATGTTCTAACTTTGCCAATTTATCGGCAAACTCATATCCGAGGACGATGACGATCGAAGAAAACACTATTCCGCCGAGTGCATTCCATTTAAGAAAAGTCCTGTAAGGAACTTTATTCATGCCGGCGAGAGCTGGAACAAGTGCTCGCAAAAGCGCTTGAGCTCGCCCAAAGAAAATTGCACCAGCGTGGTACTTATCGAAAATTCGTTGGGCCATTTCCCAACGTTTAGCACCTACAAGTTTCCCGAGTCGCGAAACTTCAATACGTGGTCCGAAGTGTTTTCCGACTTCATATCCAACAGAGTCTCCAGCAATCGCACCAATGATGGCGCAGAGAATAAACAGCCACAACGGCCAAACTTTTTGATGGGCAAGGACGCCACCAATAAGCAGCGAAGTCTCTCCAGGAAGGACGAATCCAACGAAAGCTGCCGCTTCGGCAAAAGCTAGCAAAATGAGCAATATGAAGAGCGGAGCCTGCAAATTATGGAGAACTAGCCAATTTGCGGTTGTGTGGATCCAGTTGGACATTGGGTAAGCCTAATGGAAGGGACTATCTTTATCTCGTGACTAAAAATGCGAATCAAGTCACCGTTTTGATGTTGGTCGCAACTTCAGTGGCGGGTGATTCGCGGGTTCTGCGAGAGGCAGAAAGTCTTGTCAGGGCGGGTTTTAGTGTTGAGATTGTTGGGAAAGAGGTCCCAGCAGATTTTGATGCACCGATAGGAATCAAAGTCCATTCTTCATCAAGCGGACACGGATTGAGACCGACTTCAATGAGCTCGCTTCGCACAAAAAAACTTGCGCCACATATGCGTTTCGTTCGTTGGATGTTATTGCCGACCCATCGGGCTAAATCTTTTAAAGCATGGGCCGATGGTTCATACAAATTAGCCTCGACTCTAGATTTCGATATTGTCCATGCTCATGATTTCACTGCTCTAGAAATCGGTGCGCGACTTTCTCGAGAACGCAAAGTGCCACTCATTTATGACAGTCACGAATGGTGGCTCGGGCGACAAAGACAGTATCGCCCTACGCCATTTACCGACGGTCGTGAAGCGCGATTGGAGCGTAAGCTCGTTCAACAGGCATCGGCCGTAATAACGGTTGGAAAATCTATTGGCGATTTAATGCGGTTACAAAGAGAAGCTAAGAACGTTCGAGTTGTGAGAAATAGCTTTCCAAAGACGTCGGATACGAGTTCACTGGTAACTACTCCGCCAAAAGGCGTGATTTACGCAGGCAGAGTCGATGCGTTTCGTGAACTCGAAACAATCATTTATGCTTCTAAAACCGTTTCGATATCGATAACTTGGATGGGCGATTACGCGAATCAATGGGCAACTCAGTGGGTCCCGATCGCGAGAGCGTCGGGAATTGAGGTTCTTCCCTCGCAATCCCTGAGTGCCGTGACTACTGCAATGCAAAACGCTGGTCTTGCCTTTGTCACACATTCCGATCAATTTGAATCTCATAGGCTTGCGCTCCCAAACAAGTTGTTTCACGCTGTTCAAGCGGGGGTTCCAGTGATTGCTACCAATGTCTCCGAATTGGCTGGGGTTGTTCGCGAATTTGATCTTGGCGAACTTTATGAGGCTGGTAATGCGGAATCGATGCAAAAGGCGATAGAAAGAGCAATTGACCGACATTCTGACCTGGTGAGTAACGTCAACGCAGCCAAGGGCGCCATGTCTTGGGAAACAGATGAAAAAGTATTGGTACAGATCTACCAAGATCTGATTAAGGCGAAACTCTAGTGGCTAAATATGACGTAAGCATCATTGCTGCCGGTCGCGATGTTTCAAATGCCCGGCTTCAACGAGTGATGGCTTCATGTTTGGCGGCAAACCTTACTGTTGAACTATTTTCTTCTGGAAACAAATCCGACGTTCCGGAAGGCGTAGTTTTTCATACTGTTAGTAAGGGTTCACGCGCCCTACGAGTCTCAAACTCTTTCATCTTGCCTTGGCGCGCACGAGGTCACGTGCTCTTTACTCCAGACCCTGAGGGAGCGATTGCTATTTGGCTCAGCAACATTTTACGTAGACGTCCATGGGTCGTAGATGTTCGAGAGGACTACCGACTTCTGATTGAAGATCGATCATGGGCAACGGGTCCACAAAAAATAGTTGCGATCGTGATTGCAAAGATGGCCCTTTTCGCGAGCGCTCAGGCGGATACAACTTTTGTGGTGGACGATTGGGTTCGTCCAACTTTGGCTAGGAATCGAATTGTGGTTCGTAATGCGCCAGATGTTCGTTTTCTTCCTGATCTAGCGCCAGCCGAGAGCAATCCTCGTGCGCTTTACGTTGGAGATGTGAGAGCGTCGCGAGGTCTCTGGTCGATGCTTCGGACGATAGAGCTAGCGCCTGATTGGACTCTCGATATTGCAGGAACTATTTCTGCGGAAGACCTTCCGCGTGTATTGGAATGGAAGGAAACTTCGAGTGCTTCACAACGCGTGAAGTTTCACGGAACTTTAAAACCGCAGGACTCGTGGAAATTTGCATCGGGAGCATGGGTGGGACTTTCACTTCTCGAATCAACGCCCGCCTTTCAAAGAGCGTGGCCAACGAAGATTGGCGAGTATCTCGCTTGTGGAATTCCAGTAATAACCACTGATCTACCTAGACCGCGCGAAGTTATAGTTGCGACGAAAGCGGGAGCTACGGTCGATTACGAGACCAACGAGTTAACTGCAGGTCAAACCGCGGGAATTCTCAATTCATGGGCGGAAAATCCGCAAGAGTATGCAAAGGTTCGATCGAGGGCGGAAAAGCAAGTCTCCACGTGGCGAAGTGCCGCAAGTTACGACCTTATCGCCGCTTCTATTGGCGAATTAGCCGGACGTAAAAGGTAAGATCGTTCCATGTCTCGCATACATCCCACTGCAGATGTTGCGGGAAATGCTCACATTGGCGCGGGATCGAGTATTTGGCATTACGCCCAAGTTCGTGAGGATGTTGTACTTGGTGAAAATGTTGTAGTCGGTCGTGGTGCTTATGTCGGTACTGGGGTCAGCGTTGGAAACAATTGCAAAATTCAAAATTATGCTCTTGTCTATGAGCCCGCAGTTCTAGAAGATGGAGTCTTCATCGGCCCTGCAGTTATTCTCACTAACGATCAGTATCCCCGCGCCGTGAACGTCGATGGAACCATAAAGAGTGGAAGCGACTGGGAAGCAACGGGCGTCACAATTCGAGAAGGTGCATCAATCGGGGCTGGCAGCGTCTGCATCGCACCAGTGGAAATTGGCCGCTGGGCACTTGTTGCTGCAGGCTCTACGGTGACAAAAAACGTTCCTGATTTTGCTTTGGTCGCAGGGGTGCCTGCCAAGCGAATTCGGTGGGTAGGTAAGGCTGGCGTACCATTGACCGATGAAGGCGCTGGGAATTTTATTTGTCCAAAGACTGGTGCTCGTTATTTCGAACGAAGCCCTAATACTCTCGTGGAAGTAGATAAATGAGTACTGATTCCAAAATGATCCCCGCCGCAAAGCCTCTCGTTGGAGAAGAAGAGCGCGCTGCCGTTGACCGAGTTTTGCGATCAGGAATGATGGCGCAAGGACCAGAAGTGGCCGCTTTCGAAAAGGAATTTTCCGCGATAGTGGGAGATCGCCACTGTATTGCCGTTAACTCTGGAACATCAGGGCTTCATATGTCTCTTGTTGCCCTCGGATTAAAAGCGGGGGATGAAGTCATTGTTCCCTCTTTTACCTTCGCTGCGACTGCGAACTCTGTTGCGCTGACGGGTGCGACGCCAATTTTTGTTGACATTGACCCTCGCACTTTTAACATCGATCCGAAGGCAATAGAAGCAGCGATTACTACTCGCACTCGAGCGATTCAACCGGTTCATCTTTATGGTCAGCCGGCAGCCATGAAGGAAATTATGGCGATTGCCGCTCGGCATAATCTTTTAGTTATTGAAGATGCGTGCCAAGCGCATATGGCATCACTCGATGGCACGCATGTAGGGGCTTTTGGTGATGCTGGCGTTTTCTCCTTCTATCCGACAAAAAATATGACTTCGGGTGAAGGCGGAATGATTACCACCGCCTCAGATGAAACTGCACGCATGTCGAGATTGCTTCGCAATCAAGGGATGGAAAAGCGTTATGAGAATGAAGTGGTTGGATTCAATACGCGCATGACAGATATTCATGCGGCGATTGGTCGCGTACAGCTTTCGAAATTAGCTGGATGGACTGCTCAACGTCGGGCGAATGCCAAATTTCTAGATGAAAATCTTTCTGGAGTTGTCGTGCCTTTCGTAGCACCTGGTGCATTCCATGTGTATCACCAGTACACAATTCGCGTTGTTGGACATAATCGAGATGCATTTGGCGAGGAAATGACGAAGCGTGGAGTTGGA
>JAPLBP010000067.1 GCA_026392695.1 Actinomycetota bacterium
CACTTCGAGCAGGAGCTCCTGTTTTGATCTGACCGCAGTTAGTCGCAACAGCGAGGTCGGCAATGGTCGTGTCTTCTGTTTCACCGGAGCGGTGGCTGAGCATCGAACGATAATTTGCACGATGTGCCATTTCGACGGCATCCAGAGTCTCGGTTAATGTGCCGATCTGATTTACTTTAACAAGTAGCGCGTTAGCAGTATGTGCCGCAATTCCTTTTGCGAGGCGAACAGGGTTTGTTACGAAGAGATCATCGCCAACTATTTGAACCTTAGAACCAAGTTCAACAGTCATCTGCGCCCAACCAGCCCAATCCTCTTCATCTAGTGGATCTTCGATTGAAACAAGAGGATAAGAACTCACGAGTTCTGCATAGTAGGCAATCATCTGCTCTGATGTGCGAGTGGATCCCTCGAATGCATAACCAGCTTCGGAGTGAAACTCCGTTGCTGCAACATCCATGGCTAGAGCAACATCTTTTCCTGGTGTTAGGCCAGCCAGGGCGATTGCTTCAAGAATAAGATCGAGTGCCGCACGATTACTTTCTAGGTTTGGCGCAAAACCACCTTCATCGCCGACACTTGTAGCAAGTCCTCGCTTTTTCAAAACGGACTTAAGTGCGTGGTAGATCTCAGAACCCCATCGCAGAGATTCGCGAAAGTTTGGTGCACCGATTGGAGCAACCATGAATTCTTGGATATCAACATTGGTATCAGCATGCGCGCCACCGTTAAGAATATTCATCATCGGAACTGGTAATAGATGCGCGTTAGGGCCACCTAGATATCTAAAGAGTGAAAGATCGGCGCTATCTGCTGCTGCCTTAGCCACGGCAAGTGACACACCAAGAATTGAATTCGCACCGAGGCGAGATTTATTTGGCGTTCCATCCAATGCAATCATTTCACCATCAACTAGTCGTTGATCCTGCGCATCAAGCCCAATGACAACTGGGGCGATCTCATCAATAACGAATTTGACCGCGTTCTCCACGCCCTTGCCCGAATAACGTTTTGCTCCATCGCGAAGCTCTGCCGCTTCAAATGCTCCAGTGGATGCGCCGCTTGGTACGGCGGCACGTGCCTGGGTTCCGTCTTCAAGAGCGATTTCTACTTCAATGGTGGGATTTCCGCGTGAATCAAGAATTTCGCGAGCTCCGAGGGCTTCAATGATGGCCACAGCACATCTCCTTTGGGATCCAGTTGGGATCAATTATGAACGGCAAAATCAACGCTGATTGCGCGCTTATCCTACAGGGCTTTCCAATTGCTTGATTTGTGCGGCTAACTCACGTGCCACGTGGCGTAACGCAGCATCAGAATCAACGCCGTTTTGGCTTGCCCATGCAAGAGTTGCTAGAAGGACATCCCCAACAGATTCAATTGTTGCCTGCACTGGCTGAGATATCTGCGTAGGCAGATCAAGATCCAATTTATTTTTCTCTGCGCGATAAAGCAATTTTGTTACGAGAGTTATTGCTGGTTGGCCAAGGGGCACGCCATCGACTGCAGAGGTTCGACCTTTCTCTGCTGATTTCAACGCCTCCCAATTTTCCAACACTTCATCGCTCGATGTAACTTTCACATCGCCGAAAACATGCGGATGACGTCTTACTAATTTATCAGCCACGCCTTGAGCGACATCTTCAATTGAAAAGGGTTCAGTTGGATGCTCCTGAGCCATTCGCGCATGAAAATAAACTTGCAACAAAACATCCCCGAGCTCTTCTCGCATTGCTTCGCGATCACTCGTCTCAACAGCCTCAATGTATTCATAGGACTCTTCCAAGAGAAATGGAATCAGAGACTCGTGCGTTTGTTCGGCATCCCACAAGCAACCGCCCGGCGAGCGCAGGCGATCCATTACCGCGACGAGGCGTTCCAGTTGGGATTGCTTCATCCGTTTAAGAACTACTTCGTTGCAGAAGGAGTTGCCGCTGGGGTGGAAGCTGGGCTAGCCGCATCGGTAGCCACAATGTCACCGGTTGCTGGATCCCATTTTCCAAAACGAGGATTGATCGTCACCTTTAAGGCGGCAGCTTTGGCAATAATTAATTTCTGAATTTCTGCACCCGTATTGGCTTGATCTACTCCCGCAGCAACTGCGGCACTAGCAAGTTTTTCAGATTGCAAAATCAAATTGATGTACTGATCGAAATCTGATGAAGCAATTGAGGCACCCACGAGTGCCTTAGGAAGATTTGCTACTCCACCGATCTGAGTCATTATTTGAGCGCGACGAGAATCAATCTCTGCCTTAGTCACTGAGATCTTTGCATCGGCGACGACGTCAGCCAAAAGCAAGGAAATAAGGTGGAAGCGAAGTTGCGAACGATTGAACGCTGCGCCGGATTCGAGTTGCATGCCCGATGTATCGACCTTGGCACGCTCGGCCAGTCCGGTGTCAATGCTCTTTTGTACGGTTGCCTGGCTGATCTTGGTCGAACCTACTTCGGCCGCCGACCCCACTTGAGAACATCCGGTCAGGACTAAGGCGCTGGCAACTGTAATAAGGGCAAGGATTCGTTTCACGTACTGCTCGCTTTCTTAGGCACCGGAAGAAGGGCTAAATTTTGGATGGCCTCGGTGGCCCACGCCAGAAGAGAAGTATCCACCATCGGCGCAGGCTCTGATGACGGACCCCAATTCTTTGCTGTAGGCGTGGCGATCAAGGCAATATTTATGGCCGATTTGTAGAGCGAGCCCGGATATAGGCGTGTGAGTCGCAATTGGAGTGACTCAGGCAACTTCGCTGGTCCAATTCGCAAGTACTTTCCCTGGAGTACTACTTCAGTCAACTTTCTTTCTTTGGCCAAGGCCCTCAACTGTGCAACGCCGAGAAGGGCACTGGCCTCTTGAGGTAGCTCTCCAAATCGATCGACGAGTTCTATTCCAATTTCTTCAACTACGGCGGCCGAAGTTGCATCGGCCAAACGTCGATAGAGATCGAGGCGCAAGCGCTCCCCCGGAACATACTCGTGTGAAAGGTGAGCATTAATCGGAAGTTCGACTTTGCACTCACTACTTTTCTCTTCCACTTCCATCAAGCCACTCTTGTAATCCTGAACAGCTTCTCCGACCATTCGCATATAGAGATCAAAACCTACGTCGGCAATATGTCCTGATTGCTCACCGCCAAGAAGATTGCCGGCCCCACGAATTTCAAGATCCTTTAGTGCCACTCTCATTCCCGAACCTAAATCTGTGTTAGCGGCAATGGTCTTCAATCGATCAAATGCCAACTCGGACATCGGCTGGTCGGTTGGATAAAGGAAATAGGCATATGCGCGCTCGCGACCTCGTCCAACCCGACCGCGCAATTGATGGAGCTGTGAAAGGCCGAAACGATCTGCACGTTCAACGATCAAGGTATTTGCATTAGCGATATCGAGACCACTTTCCACAATCGTCGTGCATACCAAAACGTCAAAGTCACGGTTCCAAAAAGCAAGAATGACATCTTCAAGCATGTGCTCGCTCATTTGACCGTGAGCAATACGAATCCGCGCTTCCGGAATCAGTTCTTGTAAGTGCGCCGCGGTTCTATCAATTGATTCAACGCGATTGTGAATATAGAAAACTTGGCCATCTCGTAGGAGTTCACGACGAATCGCGGCCGATATTTGCGCTTCTTCGTTTGGCCCCACATAGGTCAATATGGGATGACGCTCTTCGGGTGGGGTAGTAATCGTTGACATCTCGCGAATTCCAGTTACAGCCATTTCTAGCGTTCGAGGAATTGGAGTAGCGGACATCGCAAGGACATCGACAGAAGTTCGCATTTTCTTAAGAGATTCCTTTTGTTCGACTCCAAATCGCTGTTCTTCATCAACAATGACGAGGCCGAGATCTTTGAAATGCACATCACTGGAGAGCAAACGATGCGTGCCAATAACAACGTCCAACGAACCGTTTTCGAGGTCGGCTAAAACCTCTTTTCCTTCTTTAACCGTATTGAACCTGGAGAGACCCGCCACTTTTAATGGAAATCCCGAATATCGTTGGGAAAAAGTTGCCGTGTGTTGTTGCACCAACAAAGTTGTCGGCACCAGGACGGCCACTTGCTTTCCATCTTGGACTGCTTTAAATGCCGCACGAATCGCAATCTCAGTCTTTCCATATCCAACATCGCCACAAATGATGCGATCCATCGGATATGGCTTCTCCATATCGCGCTTTACTTCTTCAATTGTTGAAAGTTGATCTGCAGTTTCCACGTAAGCGAAAGCATCTTCCAACTCCCGTTGCCACGGAGTATCTGGTGAAAATGCAAAACCCGGCGCGCTCGTGCGCGCGGCGTACAGTCGAATCAATTCTCCTGCAATTTGTCGAATGGCTTTTCGAGCCCGGCCCTTTGCTTTTTGCCAATCACCACTCCCGATGCGGTGAACAGTGGGGGCTTCCCCACCGATGTATTTGCTCACTTGTTCGAGCGAAAAAATCCGATCTCCAGGTGCCCCGCGTTTTGCGGATGCATACTCAATAACCAAGTACTCGCGCGTAATTGTTCCCACCGTGCGATGCACGAGTTCCACATATCGACCAATTCCATGTTGTTCGTGGACGACGAAATCACCTGATCTCAACTCCAGAGGATCAATGCTTTGTTTGCGTCGCGAAGGTAGGGCATCGCCGTCTTTGCTTCCACCTTTGTTACCTGAAATATCTCGCTCTGTAATAAATAGCAATGAGGCAGCATGGGATAAGAATCCGTGCGCGATTTTTGAGGTCGTCACGTAGACAGTCCCGTGCAGTGGTTGGCTTTGAAGATCGGCGACCATTCGCACCGGAAGATCGGCGTTACGAAATACATCGGCAAAACGCTCAGCCATACCTGCGCCGAGGGCGGAGAAAACAACAGCATGGTTATGTAAAAGTGATTCGCTAATGAGTGAGATAGCTTTCTCAGCGTCCCCTCGCATCGGCTCAATAGGAGCAACATCAAGGAAATTAGTGCTCTCCACTAAATCGCTACCGAAAACGTTAAAACTAGATGAGTGAATTTCCAAAAATTGCTCCCACGTCATGTAAGTCTCTTTGCCATCATGAAGTGGTGCCGCGCCACCAAAAGCAGCATTTGACCAAGAGGCCGCAAAGAATTCTTGATTTGTTTTGATTAAATCTGCCGATCGAGTTCGAATTCGTTCCTCTTCAATAAAGATGATTTCGGTATCTGGAAGAGCGCGCTCAAGCAAGCTCGATTGACCATCTACCAAAAGCGGAATTAAGGATTCCATCCCTTCGGTCACGATGCCTTCCGCGATGCGATCGAGAATCTCGGTTGCAGCAGGAAATTGAGAATGTAAAGTTTTTGCGCGACTTCGAACATCTTTCGTTAGTAGCAACTCACGGCACGGGTAAATGGGCAATGTGCCAATAACCGCTTCCATGGTGCGTTGGTCGGAGACTTCGAAATAACTCAGATCTTCAATCTCATCGCCGAAAAAATCTACCCGGACGGGGTGGGCAGATAGTGGTAAAAAGATGTCGACGATTCCGCCGCGCACGGCAAAATCTCCACGACGCTCAACCATGTCGGTTCTGTTGTAAGCAAGAATCGCCAAATGCTCGACAAGATTTTCGAGTCCAATTTCTTGGCCGATTTCCAATTCCATCAAAGGCGTTTTTGCTAAGTCCGCGATAAATCGATGGATGAGGCCTCGAACTGGTGTAACGACGATGGGGCTGGAATTCGAATCTTTTCGTGCTCGCTCGAGTTCATAAAGAGCGTGAATTCGCTTTGCAACGGTGTCACTTCGAGGACTCAGTCGCTCGTGCGGCAGGGTCTCCCAGGCAGGAAATTCGACAACCTCGTCATGCAAAGTCCGCAATTCAGCAGCCAAATCCTCGGCGGCCCGGCTCGATGCAGTAACAACAATCAGTGGTCGTTTCTCACTTCGTAGCGCAAGCAGAAATGGATAGATCGATGATGGGGCCACAACCGATGTTGAAAGGTGGGATTGAGAAATCTCTGGGGTATTGGACAAGACGGGCAGAAGACCGCGCACGCGAACTCCTCTCTGAAAACGCCAAAAGCCCCCAATTCCTAAAGGGATGGGAGGTAAACGTCATTCTAGAGCAGAAAGACCTGAGATGATTCGTCCCATGTCTTTCACGCGCGACTCATCCAATGATGATGCAGAACTACGCGGTGACGTGCGCAAATTGGGCGACCTGCTCGGTCAGACCCTCGTTCGACAAGAAGGAGTAGAACTCCTCAATCTAGTAGAGACCGTCCGCAAAGCTGTGCGCGAAGGTGGAGGCGAAGAACTCCTTGCAGAAATCAGCGTTGAGGATTCTGTCCAACTTGTTCGAGCATTCAGTACATATTTCCACCTGGCCAATGTTGCAGAACAAGTTCACCGCTCACGCATTCTTGCCCAAGCTCGTCGCGAAGGTGGTTCCTGGTTGTCCCGCGCCGTCGACAAGATCATTGCTGCTCAAGAAAATCCTGTTCCTGGACACGAAATTTCGCAAGACGATATTGGTTTATGGCTTAAAGATTTTATGGTTCGACCTGTTTTTACCGCGCACCCAACCGAGGCAGCTCGTCGATCCATTCTCGGAAA
>JAPLBP010000035.1 GCA_026392695.1 Actinomycetota bacterium
CGAGAGCGGCTTCTCGATGCATCGCACGTGCTGATGCATCAAATCCCCCAGCGTGTATCCGGACCCGCTGAGGAAAGTTAGGTAGGGAGATCATGCGTTGACTCCCTTTCGTGATTCAGAAACCGACACAGCTTGAGCAAGTACTTGAGTTTTGCCAGGGCTGAGCAGAAGGCGGGTAGTGATCGCCTTAGGCGCTAAGGATAAATCATATCCTGAGTTGTTGGTTGCTAAGAGGAAGTCCGAAGTGCTAGCAGATTCGACGATGAAGGTCACCGTCATGAGGTAGTTACCGTCAAGTAAGTGCTCGGTATTAGTCGAAATTGAGGCCAGATTGAGCTGACTCCAGTTTCCATTAATACCAGCGGCTACGGTTGCATCGTAGGAAGTCCCCGATCCATCCACAGTTATTACTTGCGAAATCAATAAGTTTGGTCCTCCACTTGAGGTCATCGCCGTGTTGGTCAGGATTACTCCCGAGTCAGTCAGTGTTGGAGCGTTACGACCAACGAAAAGCTTGCCAACAACGCCGGTTGAGTCAGTAATTGTGAAACCAGTTGGGATTCCATCTTTATCTAGACCAGGGAATGAAATCTTCGCCGACTTGATCGCAAAGCCGCTTGCTGGAGAAGTTGGCTTTGGAGAAGGAGTGGTGACTGGCGAAGAAACTGACTGTGTGGCTGAGGAGCTAGAAGCAGAAGGCGTTGAAGCCGCTCCGTTTGCTGTGGCAGAAGTTTCAGGGGCGGGTGATGCTGAACCGGCTACCGGACCAGATGCGATCTCACGTGGCGCTTCGACGACAGTTGATCCGTTATGTCCAGAGAAGGAGTTAAATCCTAAGAAGCCAAGCAGAACCACGATAATCGAAAGGGCTGCCTTAGAAGATTTCTTCGCGACGACAGCAGCCTTCTTATACGTAGTAGAGAGCAAATCCAAAGCTGTAAGTCCGCGCTCCTCATCAATGATGAGCTCAGAGAGAATGCGACGAAGAGAAGCGCGAGCGCGAGAAACAGTGTGGCGTACTGCAGAAGTCTTGATACCAAGTTCTGCTGCGATTTCTTCAGTGGAACGACCTTCAACTTCCCACATAACAAGAGCGGCACGCTCTGCAGGGGAAAGGAGGGCGAGGGCTTGGCGAATGATTGCGGCATCTTCGGCGGCGCTCAAGGCGAGTGAGTGATCGCCATTGTCTTGCCAGGATGCTTCGATCTCCGCTGTCGCATCGTCCAGAACGACTAGATGTGGACGACGGCCTTCCATACGGAAGAGGTCGATACAAAGATTTTCGATAGTGCGGTGAAGATATGACAGCGCATGCTCTGGTGATTCCAATTCAGGAGCTGCGAGCATGAACTTGATCAAGGCATCTTGAGTGATTTCCTCTGCCTTTGCTGAATCCTTGAGAACGCGATTCGCGTGTGACAAAAGCTCTGAGCGGTGCTCTGTGTAGAAAGCACCGAGTTCGGCAACAGTCCACATCATTGGACCTGCCTGAACGTCAGATTTCTTAGCCACGAATGGATCCTTATCAACCGGTTATGTAGAGCAGAGCCAGCCGTCGCTGCCTCTACTTGCTACTACGAATCGTAAGGCACTTTGTCGCGGATGTAGGACAAAACGGACATTTCGCCAGGTCGCACCGAGAGAATTAACGAAACGCCGTCAACGAGTCCCTTCGCGGACCTATTTAATGACAAATACCTTCGTGTAGCTGGCTTTGCCCTTGATCCACACAACCACCGAATGGGTGCCCGCTTTCACCGTATTGGCTCCAATTTTTACTGCACGTCCGTCGATGGTTACTTGAGCAACCGCACCTGATACTGAGACAGTAATTACTCGCTTAACCGCCGTCACCTTAATAACGGGCGCAGTGGCTACCACTGCCGGTGGCAATACCTGAATCGTAAAAGTCTTCTTAATAAGTGGTGTATTTGCCGTCGCGGGTTGGGTTGCAGTGATCGTTGCAGTTCCCGCACCCCGCATCTGGATGATGGTGTCAACAAAAGTGACTACAGCCGAGGACGATGGCTGGAGCGACAGTTCCAAAAACAATTTTTAGATTGGCAAATTCACCAACGCTAGGCGAAGTAGATGTAGGAGACGGTGAGGGTTTTGGCGTCACCGTTGGAGATGGAGTCGGAGTTGGTGTCGGACTGGCAGTGGGTGTCGGCGTGGCTTTAGCTTTTACCGTAAGAGTGGACTGCGCGGTATTGGATTGAGAATAAATACCTGAAGGACTTTGCGTTGCAGAAATCGTTGATGTGCCGGCGCCAACAATTGTCAGCGTAGAACCATTAATCGTTGCAACTTTTGGATCCGATGAAGTGAAAGTCCATGTGCCTGTTGAATCAGATGTCGGAAATTTAATCGTGAGCGGAGCATCGCCGACAGTCGCTGTCATGGGAGAAAAGGCACCTAAAGTGGGGATCGCTCCGTACA
>JAPLBP010000037.1 GCA_026392695.1 Actinomycetota bacterium
GCGCGAGTTGCAAAATCTATTCCGTAAAAACAAGGCCATTTCACTGGCGGGCTAGAAATGCGAACGTGAATCTCGCGCGCCCCTGCTTCGCGCAACATTCGCACGATTGCTCGTTGGGTGTTACCTCGAACAATAGAATCATCAACGACAACGATCCGCTTACCTTCGATAACGTCTCGCAAAGGGTTCAATTTCAAGCGAATACCGAGTTGTCGAATTGTTTGGCTAGGTTGAATAAAGGTGCGTCCTACATACGAATTCTTAACAAATCCCGCTCCATAGGCGATCCCTGAGGCTTTTGCATATCCAATCGCTGCTGGCGTTCCAGACTCAGGAACCGGAATCACCAAATCAGCTTCCACTGGATGTTCAAGGGCTAAACGCTCACCTACAGCGACTCTCGTCACGTGAATCCCTCGTCCGGCAATTGAAGTATCCGGACGTGCGAGATACACATATTCGAAAAGGCAACCCTTAGGCTCTGGCGGCGCCCAATGTTGAGAACGAATTCCATTCTCATCGATTGCAATAAATTCGCCAGGTTCGACCTCTCGGACAAACGATGCACCGACGATGTCGAGACCTGCAGTTTCAGATGCCACAACCCAACCACGTTCCAGTTTCCCGATTACGAGAGGGCGAACTCCGTGTCTATCTCGCGCGGCATAGAGAGTGTGCTCATCCATAAATACAAGAGAAAAAGCGCCTTCAAGCAAAGGTAAGACAGCCATCGCACTTGCTTCGAAATTCTTTTCATCCTGACCCGCTATGAGAGCGGTCATCAATTCCGTATCAGTCGTCGCTGCTCGTTCCTTGCCGGTTGCAAATATTGTCTGGTGGGAAAGAAACTCTGCTAGATCTCCCGTGTTGGTGAGATTGCCATTATGCGCGAGTGCCAGAGTTCCATACTTAGTAGGCCGCAAAGTAGGTTGCGCGTTTACCCACGTGCTAGATCCGGTGGTGGAATAACGACAGTGACCAATTGCAAGATTTCCTTTGAGAGATGTCAGATCGCTTTCCGTGAAAACCTGTGAAACTAATCCCATATCTTTATAGATCAAGATTCTTTCGCCATCACTTGTGGCAATACCAGCCGACTCCTGCCCACGGTGTTGAAGGGCGTAGAGGCCATAAAAAGTCAGCTTCGCAACTTCTTCACCTGGCGCCCATACCCCGAAAATTCCGCACGCATCCTGCGGTCCTTTGTCATCTGAAAAAGTTTCATGTGTAAGTAGTCCGTCTGGGCGCCTCGTCATGCTGACTTTAACTCCCGTCTCTTCTGGATGAAATCAAAAGCGTAACCCAGTCCTGACGCCTGGCCTGCGATCAAGACGAAAAGTGCATACCGGCCGTCAGGAATAGGGGCGAAAATTAACAAAATGAGCTCGACCGCGAGGGCCATGGCGAAAGTCGGGGAAATCTCTCCAAAGTGTCGTTTCCTGAAAATGAAAAGAAAGAACATGACTGACATCCAGAGCCCCGCAAATCCCGTAATTGGACTAAGTGCGTTCCAACTTCGGACGAAAGGCCGAAAGACTTGAACGATTTTTGGTTCCGACCACGAAATTCCAAAATCAGGATTTTCAATGATGCTATGGATAAAGGGAGGGTGAAGCGCTCGATAAGACGGCACTGGTAATAGATATGAATTTCGAATCAGATGAACAGTCAGAATCTTCCAAGCGTGACTTCGAGCGA
>JAPLBP010000044.1 GCA_026392695.1 Actinomycetota bacterium
AAGTTGCAAAGAAGAAATAGTCCGCTTTAAGTAACGGGGCTGATCACCAAAGGGGTCGGTCCCGTTTCTTATGCCGCCAGCGCTTTTCCCTTCCATTTGTTTGAGGACTAGTAGGCTGAGATACGTGAGTGACGAGCGCGAAGAAATAATCTACGCCCCTCCCACGGGCACACCACTTGGAACCAATAGAGCGTTTACGACCTGCGCCCGAATCCTTATTCCGATACTCGCCACATTTACCAAGCGAGATTGGATCGGAACGCACAATATTCCTGCCTCAGGTCCCGCCATTGTGATTAGCAATCACGTTTCATACGCTGATGTACTTTTCTTCGCGCAATTTCTATATAAGAACGGTCGCGCTCCTCGATTTATCGGAAAACAATCCGTATTTGATGTTCCAATCATCGGGCGGATCATTCTGGCAGCAGGACAAATTCCCGTCGATCGAGAAAGTGCTACGGCAAGTAAGGCTTTGGCACATGCTGTCGCGTGCCTTAAGGCCGGACACTTGATTGGAATTTACCCCGAAGGAACGCTCACCCGGGATGAAAATCTTTGGCCCATGGTCGCAAAAACTGGAGCGGCTCGTCTTGCGATTCTGACCCGCAATCCGATTATTCCTGTAGCCGCATGGGGACCAGCAAAAGTTCTTCCGCGATATGGCAAACGAGTTCATTTGTTTCCACGTACGAAAGTAACGCTTCGTGCAGGTGAACCAATTGATCTTTCTCCTTGGTATGGCAAAGCTGACGATCAAGCGGCACTAGTTGAAGCGACCGCCTTCATGATGAAAAAACTTACAGATCTCGTTGCTCAAATCCGTGGAGAGATGCCACCTGAAATAATTTTCGACCCACGCACTTCGGATTTGCCAAGAACTGGAAATTTTAAGAAGGTTAAGAAGTGAGTGCGGTAACCGTTTTGGGCGCGGGTGCCTGGGGAACCACCATGGCCCAAGTTCTGGTGGATGCAGGAAATGATGTATTAATCTGGGGCCGCAGCCAAGAAATAGTCGATGAAATAAATAACGAGCACACGAATGCTCGCTATCTGCATGACATTGTTTTACCTTCAAATTTAGCGGCAACGAGTGATGTGGAAGCGGCCTTTAAGCATTCCAATAAATATGTATTGGCGGTTCCTGCTCAAACTTTGCGACAAAATTTGACAGCCTGGCGCCCCCTGATCTCACCTGATGCAACATTGATAAGCACCCTTAAGGGCATTGAAGTCTCAACATTTATGCGGATGACTGAGGTATTGCACGACGTGCTTGACTCTGACCCGGAGAAACTTGCAATAGTGACGGGTCCGAATTTGGCCAACGAGTTAATCCTGCGACAACCAGCGGGGGCAGTGGTTGCATCGTCCTCGCCTGCTCTTGCCCTCGAAGTGCAAAAACTCTTTGCTGCTCCTTACTATCGCGTGTATCTCTCACACGATGTCATTGGTTGTGAAATGGCCGGTGCGGTTAAGAGTGTGATCGCTTTGGCGGTTGGAATGGCAGTAGGCATGGGCCTTGGCGAAAACACGCAGGCTATGTTAATCACGCGAGGACTCAATGAAGTGGCGCGCCTTGGCGCAGCTCACGGCGCAGACCCACTCAGCGCCGCGGGATTAGCAGGGATGGGCGATCTTGTTGCTTCATGTTCGTCCCCACTCTCGCGTAATCGCTCGTTTGGAGAGGCCCTTGGCTATGGCGGAACCATGGAGTACGCACGTTCCCATGTCACCAAAACCATTGAAGGCGTAGCTTCAGCCGGAGCGGTAGTTGAGATTGCACATCGAGTTGGGGTTGAAGTGCCGATTATCGAAGCGGTGGCCGATGTTGTTCGTGGAAGTATTTCTCCACTGCAAGCCATGCAGCGTCTGATGGAGATCAGCATCAGAGCAGAGGAGTTCATCAAGTGAGCAAGATAGTTGTTGCGATTCTCTGTGGCGGTAGAAGTAGCGAGCACGAGATTTCCTGCATCTCTGCTGGTGGCATTTTGGGTGCCATTGATCGAGATATCTACGAACCTGTGTTGATCGGAATCACTCGTACCGCTGGTCGATGGGTGTTGATTCCCGAAAGTTATTCAATGGGAATTGTTGATGGAGTTTTGCCCACTGTCCCTGAGGATGCTCAAGAAATAAGTACCGATCTGCATGGCTTCTCGGTAAATGGAAAAGCCCTCCACGTCGATGTTATTTTCCCAATGTTGCATGGTCCCTATGGAGAAGATGGCACGATTCAAGGATTTACGAAGTCGATCTTTGAAGCGCATGGTATGAAAGTCGCTCAAGGGATTTTAATTACAGCTGAACAATGGGCTACCGAGCGCGATGGGTGTGAAAAGCGATTGAGTATGTTGACCTATCCGATTTTCGTAAAGCCTGCGCGCGGAGGGTCAAGTCGAGGAACATCGAAGGTGCACTCGCGCGATGAATTTGATGAAGCAATAGAGGAAGCACATCGTTATGATCGAAAAACCTTAGTAGAAGAGACAGTCTCGGGACGCGAAATCGAATGTGCCGTGCTGGAAATGGATGGGGTCGTGCGCACCTCTCAGCCGGGAGAAGTTATTATCGATGGCAGATTCGAATTTTACGATTTCGAAGCTAAGTATCTAGACGACGCAACAGATGCGAAGATTCCCGCCAATATTCCGCAAGATGCCACGTTGGAAATTCGACGCCTCGCCTCTCTGGCTTTTACATCTCTTGGTTGTTCTGGGCTAGCTCGAGTGGATTTTTTCTATCGGGAAAACGGTCAGGTAGTGATTAACGAAATTAACACGATCCCAGGATTTACTCCCACCTCAATGTTTCCCAATTTATGGGCACAAAGTGGAATTAGCTACGCGCAACTAATTCATGAATTAATTAAAACCGCGCTGACGCGAGTTAATTCCGTACTAGGAAATTAGTAGGTCGTTACGGGGCAAGTCAGGGTACGAGTAATTCCAGGTACGGCTTGCACCTTCGACAAAATTACGCGACCGAACTCCTCCATGCTGGGGGCCTCTGCGCGCATAATTACGTCATAGGGACCGGTTACGCCTTCAGCCAAGGTCACGCCAGCGATTGCGGATACGGCATGTGCCACGCTCGATGCTTTCCCGACCTCAGTTTGAATCAAGATGTA
>JAPLBP010000053.1:0-920 GCA_026392695.1 Actinomycetota bacterium
GAGGAAATTGGAAAGACTAAGGACGTATCTGCTTATGCAACCGCAATCGCCTGGCTGCTTCATGCATCGCCAAATATGATTCCCATTCCAGGGGCAACAAGATCTACTTCAGTTCTGGATTCACTCCAAGGAATTTCGATTACTCCTTCACAATCTGAGATGGACTTTTTAAATACTCATCTTCATCAAGATTCGCCTCTTGATGCCGAGTTAGTTGATCAACCCGTCTTCTTAACTTAGATGACGTTTAGTCCTGAGTTCGCGGACTATTTCTAAAAGTAGCGGGAGCAGGCTAAGCACAATGATGACGCCAATGATCGGTAGTAAATATTTATCTATCGATCCTTTTAGTCTTTCTCCAAGGATGAAACCAAGGAGGGCGACCCCGTCGCTCCATAAGATTCCCCCAATAACGTTGTAAAGGAAAAACTTGCCCGCAGGAACACGGACAACTCCGCACAAAGGGTTAATCAAAGTTCGCACGAAAGGAACATAACGAGCGAGAATGATTGCCCGACCTGGACCATATTTCTTCAACCACTTTTCAGTGGCCGCTACTCGGGCACGGTTGAAGAAGCGTCCGTCGGGTCGATCAAAGAACGGTCGACCAAATCGATGGCCAATGTAGTGACCAAGTTGTGAACCCAGAATTGTGGCAATAGGCGCTCCGATGAATAGGCCAGCCACGGAGAGATGGACACCGATTAGGGCTGCGGCGGTTCCGGAAGCCGCCACCCCTGCAAGGAAGAGTAAGGAGTCGCCTGGGAAAACGAGCCCGATGAGCAGACCTGTCTCGGTAAAGAGAATCCCGAGGACTCCGGCCAACCCAAGGTCGGCGATGATGGATTTTGCGTCGAAGAGATTCATAGAGGTTCACCCTAGGGCAAGATCCAGAGAATGAAGAGGTTGATCTATCCCTA
>JAPLBP010000053.1:960-5865 GCA_026392695.1 Actinomycetota bacterium
CTATCCCTAAGGGGACTAGCCCTCTGGAGGCCAAACGCGAGAATGTGCCGTAATAGATAGGTACAAATCCCAAAAACCCTTAAAAAATTGTGGGAAGAGCCCCCTCTGTGCGTACACTCTCGCTCAGTGTTTGACGACATGGCTCTCGTTCTACTTGCCCGCCGTTAGACATCCCTGCCCGGCAAAGATGGCCTCGCTATGAGGCCCGATCTCCAATGGAGGAGAAATGCGAGCTGCCAGCTCTCTCGTGCACGTTTCCGGCACAAACTTAACCTACGTATATGTCGTTCTAGCGATCTCGCTTGGAGCCTTAGCGGTTGCTTGGGCCCTACGCGCCCAAGTGCTATCAAATGATGAAGGCACTGAAAATATGCGAGAGGTCGCAGCCGCCGTTCAAGAAGGCGCCGCTGCGTTTCTTGCGCGACAGTTCCGAACCCTCTCCTACTTTGTTGTCATTGTTTTCTTTTTACTGTTTGCGCTACCGGGCACTTCAGATATTCGCCTCGGTCGCTCCATATTCTTCCTAGTAGGTGCTCTGTTTAGTGCACTCGTGGGTTACAACGGAATGTGGCTTGCGGTTCGCGCGAACGTTCGTGTGGCAGAAGCAGCTCGACAGAAATCAGCAGAGCGTGCCGTGCAAATTGCTTTCCGCACGGGTGGCGTCGTCGGTATGACCACAGTAGGACTTGGCCTTGTTGGCGCTTCCCTGGTCGTCATTCTCTATCGCGAAAATGCACCTTCGGTTCTCGAAGGTTTTGGCTTCGGTGCTGCAATGGTTGCGATGTTTATGCGTGTTGGTGGAGGTATCTTCACTAAAGCAGCTGACGTAGGAGCTGACCTAGTTGGAAAAGTTGAAAAGAATATTCCTGAAGATGACCCACGCAATGCAGCAACAATCGCAGACAATGTCGGCGATAACGTTGGTGACTGTGCCGGTATGGCTGCAGATCTTTTCGAGTCATACGCTGTAACTCTGGTCGCAGCTTTGATTCTTGGTAAGGCTGGCTTTGGAGATTCTGGTCTGATCTATCCACTTATAGTTCCGGCTATCGGAACGATAACGGCTGTGATAGGAATCTTCCTTACTCGCATGCGTTCAACTGATAAGAGCGCGATGAATGCGATCAATCGATCATTCTTCCTTTCTGCCGTTATCAGTGCTGTGTTAACAGGGCTGGCAACATTTGTTTATCTTCCTAGCAATTTCTCTTTACTCACTGGTTTGTCGGCCAAGGCAATTGGTGACGCTGGTTCGTTGAATCCACGCATCCTGGCCTTTGGCGCAGTACTTATTGGAATCGTTCTTGCTGCTTCTATTCAAGTACTTACCGGATTCTTTACTGCAGTTGGACGTCGTCCAGTAAATGATGTCGCGGCTTCATCTCAAACCGGAGCTGCAACTGTTTTGCTTTCTGGTATTTCAGTTGGATTTGAATCTGCAGTGTATTCCGCTGTTCTTATTGCCTCGGCAGTGTTTGGAGCATTCTTGCTCGGCGGAGGAAGCATCGTTCTCTCGCTTCTTGCAATTGCATTGGCTGGTACTGGTTTATTGACCACCGTCGGCGTGATTGTGGCGATGGATACCTTTGGCCCTATCTCCGATAACGCGCAAGGCATCGCGGAGATGTCTGGTGATGTTGAAGGAGAAGGTTCATCGATTCTTACCTCCCTTGATGCTGTAGGAAATACAACCAAGGCAATTACAAAAGGAATCGCAATCGCAACCGCTGTTCTCGCAGCTACTGCGCTCTTTGGCGCGTTTACCGACGCAATAAAGAACGCTGTTGAATCTGCAGGGAAGAATGCGGCCGACCTAGCACTTCAATTCCAAGGTGTGCTCGATGTTGCAAACCCTCGCAACCTCGTTGGTTTGATTATTGGTGCAGCCGTTGTGTTCCTTTTCTCTGGTCTTGCTATCAACGCTGTATCTCGAGCAGCCGGCGCAGTAGTTGTCGAAGTGCGAAAACAATTCATTGAGCACCCTGGCATTATGGAAGGTACGGAGAAGCCTGAGTATGGTCGTGTTGTAGATATCTGCACACGCGATTCTCTACGCGAACTCGTAACACCTGGGTTGCTAGCCGTTATGGCTCCGATTGCAGTTGGCTTCGGATTAGGTGTTGGTTCACTAGGTGCATATCTTGCTGGTGCAATTGGTACCGGAACTCTTATGGCTGTATTCCTCGCCAACTCTGGCGGCGCATGGGATAACGCGAAAAAGATGGTTGAAGATGGTCACTACGGTGGAAAGAACTCCGAAGCACATGCAGCCACCATCGTTGGTGACACAGTGGGAGATCCATTTAAGGACACCGCAGGTCCAGCAATCAACCCGCTTATCAAGGTGATGAACTTGGTTGGTCTTTTGATTACCCCGGCGATCGTCAGCCTCTCACTTGGCGATCACAATGCAATCAGTGTTGTGATTGGACTTGTCGCATTCGCGATAATCATCGGTGCCTTGGTTCACAACCGTCGTAAGTCAACGACGATTGAGTACTAAGACCCACCCTTAAGTTCTAAGGCGGATATGGCAAAAGATTTTAAGAAGCTGGTGATCGTTGAGTCACCAGCGAAGGCTCGTAAAATCGGTGGCTACCTCGGCGATGAATACATCGTCGAGGCAAGCGTGGGTCATATCCGCGATCTTCCTCAACGTGCGGCCGACATTCCCAAGGAGTACAAAGGGATTGCCTGGGCAAAAGAAGGCGTCAACATTGATGAGGATTTTGCGCCTCTCTATGTGATTAACCCTGATAAAAAGGCAAAAGTTGCTGAATTAAAGGCGTTAATGAAGGACGTTGACGAACTTATTCTGGCGACGGACGAGGACCGCGAGGGCGAAGCAATCGCATGGCATTTAGTAGAAGTCCTGCAACCGAAGATCCCGATTAAGCGGATGGTTTTCAATGAGATTACAAAGGAAGCGATTCAAAAGGCCGTCAACGAGACGCGGGATCTGGACTATCACCTGATTGATGCTCAAGAAACTCGACGTGTTCTAGATCGGCTATTTGGATATCGACTCTCTCCAGTTTTGTGGAAGAAAGTCATGCCTCGTATCTCGGCAGGTCGAGTTCAGTCTGTCGCAACGCGTTTGATTGTTGAAAAAGAACGAGAGCGAATGGCCTTCATTTCGTCCTCGTGGTGGGATGTCAGTGCAAAATGCGAACTTGGATTCACTGCTCGCCTCATTAGCGTAGAAGGCAAGAAAGTCGCCGCGACTAGCGATTTTGGTGCAGATGGCGCAATCAAAGAGAAGTCGTTGGCGAATATATTGCTTTTGGATGAAACGGGAGCGAGAGCACTTGTGTCCTCGCTTTCTTCTACGCCATTGACTGTGAAGTCAATGGAGGAATCTCCTCGAACGGAGCGACCAAAGCCGCCGTTTACTACATCAACTCTTCAACAGGATGCTGGCGGTCGACTTGGCTGGGGTGCGCAAATAACAATGCGCATCGCACAACGATTGTACGAAAATGGTTATATCACGTACATGCGTACAGACTCAGTGAATCTTTCTTCGCAGGCGATTAACGCCGCTCGAAGTTCTGCTAAATCACTCTACGGCGCAGACCATGTTTCGGAAGCCCCTCGCGTGTATGCGAGCAAGACGAAAAATGCACAAGAAGCTCATGAGGCAATTCGGCCAGCGGGCGACATTTTCAAGACACCGGGTGAGCTAGCGCCGGAATTATCTCGGGACGAATTTGCGCTTTATGATCTTATTTGGAAACGAACCGTTGCATCACAGATGGCTGACGCAAAGAAGTTACAGATGCGAGTGGACTTTGAAGCCACAACGAATGATGAGCGCCTCACGGTATTTCGCGCAAATGGTTCGGTTTTAACTTTTCCTGGTTTTCTAGCGGCATATGATGATTCAATCCTCGAAGAGAAAACCGATGAAGAATCTGAAGACCGTCGCCTTCCGGCAATGACGGTTGGGCAAACCATAAAAGTAGCGGATTACGCTTGCGAGGGCCACGATACAAAGCCCCCTGCCAGATACACAGAACCAACTCTTGTAAAAAAACTCGAAGAGTTAGGTATTGGCAGACCTTCTACCTTCGCTTCGATTATTCAAACAATTCAAGATCGTGGTTACATTTATAAGCGAGGTCGAGCCTTGGTGCCCGCTTTCCTTGCTTTCTCGGTGACAGGTCTTTTGGAACAGCATTTCGCGAAATTGGTTGATTACGAATTCACTGCGAGCATGGAAGAAGATCTCGACAAGATTGCTAATGGCGAAGCGCAACGTGTTGATTGGTTGCGTGATTTTTTCTATGGTCACGACGGACAGCCAGGACTCAACGAACTTTCCGCTGACCTAGGAGCTATTGACGCACGAGAAGTAAATACGATGCGGCTTGGCGAGGATATTCAAATTCGAGTGGGTCGCTACGGTGCCTACCTTCAACAAGGCGAAGGTGATGACCGGAAGCTTGCAAATATTCCAGAGACGATGGCGCCAGATGAACTTACCCTCGCTAAAGCGATTGAAATTCTGGCACAACCCTCAGGTGAGCGAGAACTCGGAACTGATCCAAGTACTGGATTGGAAGTCATTGCAAAATCCGGACGTTTTGGTCCATATGTATCAGAGGTGCTACCTGAAGATTCGAAAAAAGGGGAGAAGGCAAAAACCGCTTCTCTTCTCTCGACGATGACCTTGGACACAATTACCTTTGATGATGCAATGAAGTTACTTTCACTTCCACGCATTCTTGGTGTGGATTCGGAAACGGGCGAAGAGATCACGATTCAAAATGGTCGATACGGTCCTTATCTCAAGCGGGGTGTCGATTCACGAACTCTGACAAGTGAAGACCAACTCTTTTCCCTTTCCCTTGACGAAGCAGTTGCGATATATAAAGAGCCAAAAGTTCGACGACGAGGCGTTGC
>JAPLBP010000071.1 GCA_026392695.1 Actinomycetota bacterium
CGGTATAAAAGCCGCCGGGTAAAACCAAAAAGCAGTAAAGACTTTTAGCAGTTTTAACAGACAGAGGAGATGCAAATGGCGGGACAGAAGATCCGCATTCGGCTCAAGGCCTACGACCATGAGGTGATTGATAGTTCAGCGAAGAAAATCGTTGAAACTGTTGAGCGCACTGGTGCAACGGTCGCTGGCCCAGTGCCGCTACCTACAGAGAAGAACACGTATTGCGTGATTCGCTCTCCTCACAAATATAAGGACAGCCGTGAACATTTCGAGATGCGCACACATAAGCGCCTCATCGACATCATCGATCCAACCCCTAAGACGGTTGACTCTTTGATGCGTCTCGATCTCCCTGCCGGCGTTGACATCGAGATCAAGCTCTAAGGGATCACAGACAAATGACAAATACTGGATCAATCACAACTCAATCGCAGGGCGCTGCCATCAAGGGAATCTTGGGCAAGAAGCTCGGTATGACACAGGTATTCGATGCCAACAACAAGATGGTGCCAGTCACCGTTGTTGAGGCAGGCCCATGCGTTGTTACGCAGGTGCGTACCCTCGAGAAAGATGGCTATGCAGCTGTCCAACTCGCCTTTGGTGCAATCGACCCAAAGAAGATTTCACAACCTCAAATTGGTCACTATGGAAAAGCAGGAGTTACTCCTCGCCGCTCAGTGGCAGAACTTCGCACGACAAGCGCTTCCTCTTACGAACTCGGTCAAGAAATCAATGCCGATGTTTTCGCAGCAGGCGAGCTCGTTGATGCAACCGCTACCAGCACTGGTAAGGGAACTGCAGGCGTTATGAAGCGCCACGGTTTCGGCGGACTTTCTTCTTCACACGGTGTTGATCGTAAGCACCGTATGCCAGGTTCGATCGGTGCTTGCTCAACGCCAGGTCGCGTATTCAAAGGAATGCGTATGTCTGGTCGTATGGGTGGAGAGCGCGTCACAACTCAGAATCTTCTCGTTCACGCGGTAGATGTTGAGAAGGGCTTGCTACTCATTAAGGGTTCAATCCCAGGTCCTGACGGCGCACTTGTATTTATCCGTTCAGCTGCAAAGAAAGCAATCTTTGAAGTTGTTTACGAGCCTGCAAAGGTTGGTGCATAACAATGGCCCTTACAGTCGATATTAAAAACGCAGAAGGAAAGAAAGTTGGCAGCGTTGATTTGCCAGCAGACATCTTTGATGCGCAGACAAATATTCCTTTGATCCACCAAGTTGTCACAGCGCAACTTGCCGCTGCTCGTCAAGGTACTCAGAAGTCGAAGAACCGTGGCGAAGTAAGTGGTGGTGGAAAGAAGCCTTTCAAGCAGAAGGGAACTGGCCGCGCCCGTCAGGGTTCAAGCCGTTCACCAAACCAGAAGGGTGGCGGTACAGCTCATGCTGTTCGTCCTCGTAATTACGAGCAACGCACCCCTAAGAAAATGATCGCTGCTGCACTTCGCGGAGTTCTCTCCGATCGTCAGCGCAATGATCGTATTCACGTTCTTGATTCAGTAACCGCAGCACCTTCAACAAAGGCCGCTCTTGCCGCTGTTCGTCAGTTCAGCGATCGCAAGAACCTGCTTGTTGTTGTTTCTCGTCAAGAGGATGCAGCATGGAGAAGTCTTCGCAACGCTGAAGATCTTCACTTGCTCGTTCCAGATCAGTTGAACGCCTATGACATCCTCAAGAGCGATGACATGGTTTTCTCTGAGGGGCGCGACTGCAGTTGCTTTTGAGAGCGAACTCGAATCAGAAGTTGAGGTATCAGCATGACCGACCGCGATATTTTGCTAGCACCAGTTGTCTCTGAAAAGTCATACGGGTTGCTAGACCAAAACAAGTACACGTTCCTTGTTGCACCAGATGCCAATAAGACCCAGATCAAGATCGCGGTTGAAAAGGTATTCGGCGTAAAGGTCATCAGCGTTAACACGATGAACCGTCAGGGCAAGAACAAGCGCACGCGCTTTGGTGATGGAAAGCGCAAGGACACCAAGCGAGCAATCGTGCAGGTAGCAGTCGGCGACCGTATCGACATCTTCGGAGGCCCAGTTTCCTAACGGGAACAGGGACTTCAAGAGGACAAGGGAAAGATAATGGCACTTCGTAAGTTAAAGCCCACGACTCCGGGTCAACGTGGCGCGAGCGTTCCAGATTTTGCGGAACTCACGCGTTCTACACCTGAGAAGTCGCTTGTGCGCCCTATCCACTCAAAAGGTGGTCGTAACGCATCCGGTCGTATCACTGTTCGCCACCAAGGTGGAGGACACAAACGTGCATACCGACTCATAGATTTCACACGCAATGATAAAGATGGTGTTCCAGCAAAGGTCGCTCACATTGAGTACGACCCAAACCGCACCGCACGCATCGCACTTCTGCATTACGCAGATGGAGAGAAGCGCTACATCATTGCTCCAAATAAATTGTCGCAAGGTGACACCGTTGAGAATGGCCCAAAGGCCGACATCAAGCCAGGTAACAGCCTTCCACTTCGCAACATTCCAGTAGGTACCGTGATTCACGCAATTGAACTTCGCCCAGGTGGCGGAGCAAAGATTGCGCGATCTGCAGGCGCAAGCGTTCAGCTTGTTGCTAAAGAAGGTGCGTACGCTCAACTTCGTATGCCATCTGGTGAAATTCGTAACGTCGATGTCCGTTGCCGTGCAACTGTTGGTGAAGTCGGCAACGCCGAACAATCCAACATCAATTACGGCAAGGCCGGTCGCATGCGTTGGTTGGGTGTTCGCCCATCTGTTCGTGGCGTTGTTATGAACCCAGTGGATCACCCACACGGTGGTGGTGAAGGTAAGACCTCCGGTGGACGTCACCCAGTTACTCCTTGGGGTCAGCCTGAAGGCCGTACTCGCAAGAAGAAGGCAAGCGATTCAATGATTGTCCGTCGTCGTAAATCGAATAAGAAGCGGTAGGAGCCCTCATGCCTCGTAGTTTAAAAAAGGGTCCATTTGTGGACGGCCATCTCTCTAAAAAGGTAGATGCGCAAAACGCAAATAACACCAAGAACGTGATCAAGACCTGGTCACGCCGCTCGATGATTACGCCATCAATGATTGGCCACACCATCGCAGTCCATGACGGACGCAAGCACATACCAGTTTTTATTACCGATTCAATGATCGGTCATAAGCTCGGTGAATTTTCACCAACACGTACCTTCCGAGGTCACGTGAAGGATGATCGGAGGGCCACACGTGGCTAAAGAAACAGCCGCAGTTCAAGCCACAGTTGCTCGCGCAATTTTGCGTGACATCCGACATACGCCACAGAAGGCTCGTCGTGTAGTGAACCTCATTCGCGGTTCACGCGTGGATCAAGCTCTGGCCACTTTGAAGTTTGCGCCACAGGCAGCCGGACAAGATGTGTTCACACTTCTTAACTCTGCAGTTGCTAACGCCAAGGCAAAGAATCCTGCGATTCGCGATGCTTCTGAACTATGGGTTATCGAAGCCCTAGTTGATGAGGGCAAGACGATGAAGCGTTTTCGCCCACGTGCGCAAGGTCGAGGATTCCGAATTTTGAAGCGTAGTAGTCACATCACCGTCACGGTTTCCGATGTGAAAGCGAATAATAAGAAGGGAGCGACCAAGTAATGGGTCAAAAAGTAAACCCCCACGGCTTCCGTCTTGGAATTACCACCGAATTCAAATCTCGTTGGTACGCAGACAAGTTGTACAAGGATTATGTGAAGGAAGATGTCGCGATTCGTCGCATGATGTCAAAGGGCATGGAACGCGCTGGCGTATCTCGCATTGAGATCGAGCGTACCCGTGACCGAGTTCGCATCGATCTTCACACTGCACGCCCTGGCATCGTTATCGGTCGCCGCGGCATGGAAGCGGACAAGCTACGTATTGAGCTCGAGAAGCTCACTGGCAAGCAGGTTCAGCTAAATATTCTTGAAGTTAAGAATCCAGAAATTGACGCCCAGCTTGTTGCACAAGGAATTGCTGAGCAGCTTGCTGCTCGTGTCTCTTTCCGTCGCGCAATGCGTAAAGCAATGCAGACCGCTTTGAAGTCTGGCGCAAAGGGCATTCGTGTTCAGTGCGGTGGTCGTCTTGGTGGAGCAGAAATGTCACGCTCTGAGTTCTATCGCGAAGGTCGTGTTCCACTTCATACCTTGCGTGCCGATATTGATTACGGTTTCTACGAAGCCCACACAACATTTGGTCGCCTCGGTGTAAAGGTCTGGATCTACAAGGGTGAAGTTATTCACTCTCGTGCAGAGCGTGAAGCAGCAGCACTTGCCGCAGCTCGCGCACCAAAGACCGATCGACCACGTCGCCCAGCGCGTCCTGCTCGTCCAGAAGTTACAACTTCTCAAGGAGCACCACGTGCCGCTGCACCAGTTGCAGTTGTTGAAGCACCGGCCGCAG
Source organism: Actinomycetota bacterium (assembly GCA_026392695.1). Lineage (GTDB taxonomy): Bacteria > Actinomycetota > Actinomycetes > Nanopelagicales > Nanopelagicaceae > QYPT01. Next base: position 4,388 of record JAPLBP010000071.1, read on the forward strand.
TTGCGACAGTTACCGAGCCAGTTGTTGAAGGAGGCGAAGCGTAAATGTTGATTCCTCGTCGAGTTAAGCACCGCAAGCAACACCACCCATCTCGAAGTGGTGCATCAAAGGGCGGCACAGCCGTGTCCTTCGGTGACTTCGGTATACAAGCTCTTGAGCCTGCATATGTTACAAACCGACAAATTGAAGCAGCGCGTATTGCAATGACGCGTTATATCAAGCGTGGTGGAAAGGTTTGGATCAACATTTATCCAGATCGCCCCATCACCAAGAAGCCAGCCGAAACTCGCATGGGTTCGGGTAAGGGTTCACCTGAGTGGTGGATTGCCAACGTAAAGCCAGGCCGTGTGATGTTCGAAATCTCCGGTGTGACTGAAGCGATTGCTCATGAAGCAATGCGCCTTGCGATTCACAAACTTCCAATGAAGTGCCGAGTTGTGAAACGTGAGGAGGCGTAAATGGCTATCAATACCAATGAAGAGCTTCGCGCATTAGGTGCAGAAGAATTGGGCGCCAAGCTGCGTGAGTCGAAGGAAGAACTTTTCAACCTTCGATTCCAGGTAGCCACCGGCCAAATGGAGAACCACGGACGCCTGAGCGCAGTGCGCAAAGAGATCGCCCGTATTTATACCGTTATTCGTGAACGTGAACTAGGAATCGGAGGTGCCGCATGACGACTAATAGCGCGCCTGAAGAAGATCGCGGTTATCGCAAGACCCGTGAGGGAATTGTCATTAGCGACAAAATGAATAAGACGGTAACTGTTGAAGTTATGTCCCGTGTGAAGCACGGTATGTACAGCAAGGTTATGTCTCGCTCACACAAGTTGAAGGCTCATGATGAGCTCAATGCTGCTGGTGTTGGCGATCGCGTAATGATCATGGA
>JAPLBP010000055.1 GCA_026392695.1 Actinomycetota bacterium
CCATGGCGGATTGCCCAGATTTGATTGGACTGACATTGACCCGCCGATGCCCATCATGAATAGACCACTAATTAGGATTAGAAATGTTTTAGGGCGTACGGTCCAATAATTTGGTGCACGCCAAGAGGTTTTAGGCACTTCACGGGCAGGCGCAATGAATTTGAGCGAACGTGCTAGAGATGGTTTTCCCATATCTCTTATCCTCTCTTCAAAGTCTCATCCGAAGATTCTCGAGGCGCGAACGTTGCGCGTTTGATTTAATGAAACTCTGGGATCTCTACCGCATACAGATCTGCAACTTCAAGGATGCCCTCTTGAACCCCGCCTGTGATCAATACCCCTTCCTTCAACCTTCTGGCTTTTGTTTGGGCTTCCAATTCCCCTGGCAACAAAACCTTTGGCCCGGAAAGCGCGGACGCTTGATGCATAATCGTCGCGAACTGCTGTGCGACACTTTGGAAAGTTCCGTTGTCAACAAAGCGAGACCAATCAACTGCGGTGATAACAGTTCCATTTCCAAATCCACTTTGTGAAATCGCCGCAGGCATATTGCCAGACATCGCGCCTGCGGCAACGTCGATCAACACCGAAAGACCGGAACCCTTGTGACCGCCAAAGGCTAGGAGTGCTCCTCCGCCAGCTAGGTCGGCTGGATTAGTGGAGGCCTTACCCTCTTTGTCTATGAGTGCACCAGGTTCAATTTGCTCACCACTCATTCCAGCCAAAACAACTTTCCCCGCCGCAATAACCGCAGTAGAAAAATCCAAAACAAAATTGTGTCCATCAGTACCTGGTGTCGCCCACGCGTATGGATTGGTTCCTAATACTGCTTTAACTCCTCCGTGAGGGGCCACGATCGCACCTCCTGTATTGCAAAAAGCAATTCCCATCATTCCCGCGGTCGCGATTTCATCAACATATTCTCCGAGTCGACCTATGTGATTGGTTCGCTTGAGTACAACTGTCGAAGTGCCATATTTACGCGCAATTTCAATTGATTTTTCCGTGGCCAGCGTACTCGCAGGTTGGCCGAATCCCCAGCCTCCATCAATAACTGCGGTGGCATCTCTTTCCCATTCAATCGTCGCTTCTGCATCTGGAATCAAATTCCTACTTTGAACCCATCCAGAATATTCGGACAATCGAATGATTCCGTGCGAATCATGTCCAACGAGGTTAGAAAGCACCAATGATTCTGCCGTTAAATCTGCAATATTAATCGGAGCACCCATTGCTTGAAGCACGCGCGATGTAAGGATCTCCAATGTCTTAAAATCAAAAGACTTATCCGCGTGATTAGACAAATTTGGCCTCCACTAAACCGAGTGGCCCAAAATCAATGCTCACTACATCTCCAACAGCTACAAAAGTATGCGCGGTGCATGTCCCGGTGCTGACGAGCTCTCCCGATCCCACGGCACGACCATGTGCGACCGCGTAATTAATCATCCACGTCAAACTTGTTACAGGGTGGCCCATGGCCTCAATTCCCTGCCCAGATTTTATATATGAATCGTTTACGTACACGTCGATGTTTGCTTTTGGCAAATCAATACTTTCCCAATCTTTTGTCGGAGTGCCCATAACAAATGCAGCACCTCCGGCGTTGTCATACATACCTCCGAAATACCCCGACAATGAATACCAATCTTCAAAGACCGAGTCTCCAATTTCAATGACGGGAATTAGAGAATCAATTCCCTTGCGCACTTCTTCTTCCGTGTATGGCGTATCTCGAAGAGGGAAGTCTTTACTTAGTCGAAAAGCGAATTCGCATTCGCACAACCTATAGTTCACAAAAAACTCAGACGGAACAATCGCTGGACTCTGAAATATAGATCTTTCGAATAATCGTCCAGGCGAAGGACTAGGAATATTTTCCGCTTTACGAACCGCCATGCTTGCTGCGCCAACTTTCCAGCCGGCACCTTTCCAACCCAACGCGTACTCCAGATTGAGCATCACATCTTCCACAGATTTCCACGATCGAGCTCGAAGCCGTTCAGGCATTACAACTGGTGTACGAGTTAAACGTCCATGTGCAATTAGTTGTATTAACTCCTGTACTTCATCAGGGGTGAGGTCACTCTCTCGCTCACTTGGCTTTGATCCACCTGGTGGAGTTGGACCGTGATTGAGTCGACCGCGGTCGGTGAGGTATGGCAAGCGAGGTTTGCCCTTATTTGCCCGCAGAATCTGCAAACGTTCTTGTTCGCTCACCTGGTCTCCAGATCTTCGTAGATTGTTTAATGTTTACAAACTAGCCTAACTGTGAAAGGCTTGGATGAGAAGGAAAAGCGACATAAACCCCATTAATGAAAGAAGATTTGGCGTAGATATGCCGCTATCAGCAGAGGAACACGAGAGACTTTTACAGGTTCAAGCCAGGGCTCTTTGGCTTGCGGTCCGCATGGTGGATTACGCCAATCACGATCGCGAAAACGTCGACGGGTTAAAAGTAGGCGGTCATCAGGCGTCAAGCGCCTCGATAGTTTCAATCATGACAGCGCTCTACTTTCACCACGCGAAGGCCGAAGACCGAATCAGCGTGAAGCCACATGCTTCGCCCGTATTTCACGCGATGCAGTACTTACTAGGAAATCTGGATGAGCGCTACTTAACCGAACTTCGATCTGTTGGAGGGCTACAAAGTTACCCGTCCAGAACAAAAGACCCAGAGAAGATAGATTTTTCAACTGGATCTGTTGGGCTTGGTGCCGCGGCTCCCTTATTTGCGGCAGTGACTCGGCGTTATGTTGATGCGCATTTTGGCGTCCAACCACACTCTAGATTTATCGCTCTTATCGGTGACGCCGAACTCGACGAAGGTAATGTCTGGGAGGCAGTCGCGGATCCAGCAACAAAGGGCGTTGGTAACGTCATGTGGGTTGTAGATTTTAATCGTCAGTCTCTTGACCGCGTCATCCCAGGTATCCGCATTCAACAGTGGCGCTCGCAATTCGAAGCTGCTGGCTGGCATGTTGTAGAAGCAAAGTATGGTTCCAAATTGCTGGAAGTTTTCAAGGAAGATAATTCAGAAAGTTTCAAAAAATGGTTCGATGATATTCCAAATGAGCAATATCAATCACTATTTTCTGCAACGCCCTCCGATGTTCGATCGATCTTTCTCGATGGCGCACCAACGGGGGTTAAAGAGTTCATTAGTAATTATTCCGATGAAAATCTTTTCCAGATACTCACAGATCTTGGCGGACACAACCTAAGTTCCCTCGTGGAGAGTTTTGAAGAGTGCGATCGAGTCACTGATAAACCGAGCGTGCTCTTCGCATATACGGTGAAAGGGTGGGGACTTCCAATAGCGGGTGATCCTAGAAACCACTCCGTTCAAATAACCCCTGAGCAAATCCAAAAACTGAGGTCTGCAAATGATTTGACTATTGAAGATGAATGGAGCGCGTTTGACCCGCAAAGCGCTCTCGGGAAGTTTTGTTTAGATCGTGCGTCGGAGTTAGAGAGGAAAGCAGGGGCTGCAAAAGGCTTAGTAATCAAGGTTCCTATAAGTTCTCAAATAAATACCAGCGGTGATTTCTCTACTCAAGAGATTTTTGGGCGGGTTATTACAGAGCTGAGTCGCGACGAGAAGATTCGTCCATTCTTAGTGACCACTGCTCCTGATGTGGCTACATCAACTAACCTCAGCGGATTCATTAATCGCACAGGAGTCTTCCATCCAACTGAGTTGCGCAGATGGAATGTTGACCCTGTTTTGAAATGGGCGGAAGGTCCCACGGGTCAACATATCGAGCTTGGGATTAGTGAAATGAATTTGTTCATGCTTTTAGGAATGCTGGGACTTTCGGAAGATCATTCAAGCCAGGCGCTTATTCCCATCGGCACCGTTTACGACCCTTTTATTGTGCGCGGCTTGGATTCCTTTCTATACAGCGTTTACTCGGGTGCGAAATTCATCATTGCAGGTACGCCTTCCGGAATATCACTTGCACCGGAGGGAGGGGCACACCAATCAACAATCACGCCATCGATCGGAATCGAATTGCCAGGAGTTGTTCTCATTGAGCCTGCCTTTGCCCAAGCCCTTGATTGGCTCTTGTGCGACGCAGTTGCGCACGTCGCTGGATTGCGGGAAGACACAACTCCAGATCTTCGACCAGCCGAGTTAGCTTTCTATTTTAGATTGTCCACTCGTTCATTGGATCAGTCGCCTTTTACAAAAGCGCGTGAACGACTTGGAGACGCCACCCTTCGAAGTCAGGTCTTGGCTGGCGGGTACAGATTGGTGGATGGTCGCAAGGCGCACGAAGACTTTGCACAAAACTCCGTGGCTCCGGTCGTACATTTAGTGGCCGCTGGTGCGGTAATGCCTGAGGTTTTAATGGCGGCCGAAGAATTGGGAAGTGAAGGTGTTATCGCTCACGTGGTCGACGTCACTTCTCCAGGTCGACTCTATGATTCGTGGCAACGAACACTCAAGCAAGGCATCAGAACAGCTCGCACTCCATCGTTTCCTGGCGCACTTCGCCCAATGTTTACCGAACGAGCACCGATAGTTTCAATTCACGATGGATCGTCACATGCCCTGGCCTGGCTTGGCTCTGCCCTAGGAATGCCGCAGATTGCAATGGGAGTCGATAGTTTTGGTCAATCGGGATCAATTCCAGATTTATACAAGATTCATGACTTAGATGCAGGCTCCATTGTTAATGGTGCGCTCGCGGCATTGAGCCTCAATCTCGGGTAAAAAGCCGCAATCAGATAAAGGCAGCACTAATCATTTCGATGCACTAACTAAGACTGTTCTGCTCGAATATATCGACCTGTAAACTAGATAAAGACGCTAAGGAAACCCATAGGTCGAGTGGAGGATTGAATGTCTCAGTTTCGGATCGCAATTGTTGGCGCGGGTCCCGCGGGATATTTTGCGGCACAGGCTCTACAGAATTCAGAAACAGAAGATCGCACCTTCGCAATCGACATGATCGAGCGACTTCCAACCCCATGGGGCTTAGTGAGAAGTGGTGTCGCACCAGATCATCCAAAAATTAAAACGGTATCTAAAGTTTTTGAAAAGATCGCTACCGCCCCGAATTTTCGCTTGTTCGCAAATGTTGAACTCGGAAGTGACATTTCCATGTCCGACTTAACTTCGCGGTATGACGCGGTCATAGTCGCCACAGGATCTTCCCTTGGAAGAAAATTGGGTATTCCGGGGGAGGAACTTCGCGGCTCGCTCTCAGCCGCCGATTTTGTACCTTGGTACAACGGCCATCCTGATTTTGCCAACCTTGAAGTCCCGTTGGATTGCGATACGGCAGTCGTTATTGGAGCGGGAAACGTGGCTATGGATGTTGCACGAATGCTCGCCCTCGATCCACACGAACTTGATACAACTGACACGGCAGACCATGCTATTGCTGCACTAAAGAACAGTTCAATCAGGAGAGTCATTCTCTGCGCTCGCCGAGGAGCAGAGCACGCCGCCTTCACCTCACCGGAACTTCGCGAATTGCCAAAATTGGAACACACGAATGTTTTAATGAGCAAGACCGAAGTTGAGTCCGCGATTCTTCGGGCTGGAGATGAACCTGAAAAAGATGTGAAAAATAATCTCGGAGCGATGGAATTGATTACGCAGATGGAGCCAACCTCGCATGAGCGAACTCTTGAATTTGAGTTCCTTCTCGCGCCCCTAGAGATTCACGGAACGGATCGAGTGGAAGAGATAGTTCTAGGCGTCAATAGAGTTGAAGATGGCAAAATAGTGGCGACCGGCCAGACCAGAACTATTAAGTGCGGGCTGGTAATTTCCGCGATCGGATATTCTGCCGAATCAATTGACGGCATTCCTTTTTCAAGTGGAAAAGTAAATAACAATGAAGGTCGCGTTCCCGATTCCAACGTTTATGTTGTTGGTTGGGCAAAGCGAGGACCATCTGGAGTAATTGGAACCAACAAGAGTGACGCAGCAGAAGTTATAAAACTCTTGGTTGAAGATTTACCTGCGGCACCAAAAGAGAACGGCGATGTGAGCGATCTTGTAAACCAGCATGTTGTAATTACCCAATCCGATTGGGAGAAGATCAATGCTGCAGAGGTTGCAGCAGGTGAGCCTCTTGGAAAACCTCGAGTAAAGGCGGTTTTCAGAGAAGATCTCCTGAAGCACGCGGGTTATTTGAGCTAATAAAAAAAGGGTAGTATTCGCAGGTTACACAAGCGGCCGTAGCTCAACGGATAGAGCATCTGACTACGGATCAGAAGGTTAGGGGTTCGAATCCCTTCGGCCGCACAAATTCGACTCCCGTCGCCTTTCACTTCGGGGGTCGAATTTCCTTTTAGTATTTATCTCAGGCAGCGTTGCTTTGCTTGCCTCGCGCACAAAGAAAGGCCCCGCTCGGTAATCGAGCGGAGCCTTTCTGGTGATGTGCCCCTGACGGGACTCGAACCCGTATCTCCGCCTTCGTTGGAAGCGAGCTCTATCCGTTGAGCTACAGAGGCACATCGCAAAAGTTAGACGAGGTGGCGCTCGTGATCCGCGGTCGCGGTGCAGGTTGTGGGGAACCTCTCGTGATTGGAAGCGAAAGTGACGGAGAGTAATCATCCGTTTTATGGAAAAGTACGGCGAGTAATTAATGATTCGTGCTACAGTTTTGGAACTTCGTTGGAGGCGCAAAAACTCTGTTCGTAGATCTACTACCTAAAACCTCGAGTTCACCCTCGAGGTTTTAGTGTTTTTATATCCGCTTTTAGTAATTCTCTTTTTCGAATCCTTCTAATGAAATCGAATGTCGAGGATTCCAAGTGTCCAGTTTCATCCATTCGGGCGTAATCATGAAATTCTCTCCAGTTGTCGATCATCCTTTGTATTGACACAATTTCGTACATGGGCAGCGATTTACAGATCCGGCATACGGTCCGAATTCTTTTGGTTGATCAACTAGATCGCCTATTACTTTTCAAGGTAATGGATCCAGGTAATCCAAGCGTCATTTTTTGGGCTCCCGTTGGTGGGGGAATCGAAGTGGGGGAATCTCCGGAAGAAGCAGCAAAGCGCGAAATTGCTGAGGAAACCGGCTTGCTAGATATTGCTTTGGGTCCGCATGTTTGGAACCGCCAATCAAAATATGGATTTAATGGGGTCAAAGTACACGCTATAGAGACTTGGTTCTTCGCGCGAGTTGAAAGGTTTGAGATTGATAATGCAGGATTTTCTGAAATAGAACGAAAGTCTTTCATCGAACATCGTTGGTGGACCCTCAGGGAACTCTCTTCC
>JAPLBP010000085.1 GCA_026392695.1 Actinomycetota bacterium
GCTACGACCGTGGTTCCGTAGGCGATGATGGGAAGGAAGATATTCAACCAATAGGACATAAGGACGAGCGTATCGGCGAAGGCTAAAAATGACCTTGTGGCGACCTTGAGTCGACCCGACTCAATCTTTTGACAAATATGGACGCAAGGTTCACAATATTGTCATGGCCTCCTCCCTGGGGCCGAATGAGCGTAAATAGAAAAAGGAGCAAGAAAAGATGTCTAGAGCAGTCGGAATCGACCTCGGAACCACGAATAGTTGCGTATCTGTGCTGGAAGGTGGCGAGGCAACTGTTATCGCCAACGCCGAAGGCGCTCGCACGACCCCCTCAATCGTGGCTTTTGCCAAGAATGGCGAAGTCCTCGTTGGTGAGGTGGCCAAGCGCCAGTCCGTGACAAATGTTGAGCGCACAATCCGCTCAGTCAAGCGTCACATGGGTACCTCTTGGAACGTCGATATTGATGGCAAGAAGTACACCCCCCAAGAAATTAGTGCCCGAATCCTTCAGAAGTTGAAGCGCGATGCAGAGTCGTATTTGGGCGAAACGGTGACCGACGCGGTTATTACCGTTCCTGCCTACTTCAATGACTCACAGCGTCAGGCTACAAAAGAGGCTGGCGAGATTGCCGGTCTCAACGTACTTCGCATTATCAACGAGCCTACGGCAGCAGCACTTGCTTACGGTTTAGATAAGGGCGACAAAGAGCAGACCATTCTCGTCTTTGACTTGGGTGGTGGAACTTTCGACGTTTCTCTATTGGAAATTGGCGAAGGCGTTGTTGAAGTGAAAGCTACAAACGGCGATAACCACCTAGGTGGAGACGATTGGGATCAAGCACTCGTCGATTATCTCGTCAAGACTTTCGGTTCTAAGAACGGCATTGATCTCACCAAAGACAAGATGGCGATGCAACGTATCCGTGAAGCAGCTGAAAAGGCGAAGATCGAACTTTCCTCTTCACAACAAGCGTCAATTAACTTGCCTTATATAACAGTAGATGCTGAGAAGAATCCTCTCTTCTTGGACGAGACGATCACACGCGCACATTTCCAATCGTTAACTGCCGAACTACTTGAACGATGCAAGAAGCCATTCCAATCAGTTCTCAAGGATGCTGGAATTCCTGTTGCTGCTATCCATCACGTAGTTCTCGTTGGTGGATCAACTCGCATGCCCGCAGTTGTTGACCTCGTGCGCAGTCTCACCGGTGGTCGCGAGCCAAATAAGGGAGTGAACCCCGATGAAGTTGTTGCGGTGGGCGCTTCTCTACAAGCTGGTGTACTCAAAGGTGAAGTTAAGGATGTACTTCTCCTTGACGTAACTCCGCTCTCACTTGGTATTGAAACTAAGGGTGGAGTTATGACACGCCTTATCGAACGAAACACAACTATCCCTACCAAGCGCAGCGAAATATTTACAACCGCTGATGATAATCAACCTGCTGTTCAAATCCAGGCGTATCAAGGCGAGCGTGAAATGGCTGCGTACAACAAGAAGTTGGGCATGTTCGAATTGACGGGTCTTCCACCTGCACCTCGTGGAATTCCACAGATTGAAGTCACATTCGATATCGACGCTAACGGCATCGTGCACGTATCGGCGAAAGATCTTGGCACTGGCAAAGAGCAACGCATGACCATCACCGGTGGATCTGCTCTCTCCAAAGACGAAATTGATCGCATGATGAAGGATGCAGAATCTCACGCTGAAGAAGATCGTCAGCGAAGGGAAGAAGCAGAGATTCGCAATACAGGCGACACATTGCTTTACCAGACGGAGAAATTCCTCGCTGAAAACAGTGAGAAATTCAATGAAGGTGAATTAGCAAGTCAGAAAGCTGAAACTGAGGCAGCTTTGGCCGAACTCAAGACCGCTCTAGGCGGCGCAAACTTTCAAATGATGAAAGACGCTACGGAGAAGGTTTCTAAGTTGAGTCAGGCGCTAGGCACTGCTCTCTATTCATCGGCCGCAGCAGCATCAGCGGCGGCAGATTCGGCTGAAGCCCACGATCACGCGTCGGATGCTGGTGTTGAAGATGCAGAGATTGTTGAAGAATAAAAATGGCTGACGAGACGATTGACATCGTCGCTGATCCTGTTGAGGCTCTGCAGAGTGAGTCGGTCGAGAGCGATCTCGCCGTCCTCACTGCAGATCTTCAGCGGTTGCAAGCTGAGTACATGAACTATCGAAAGCGCGTCGAACGTGATCGTTCTGTCTCACAAGAAGTTGCAGTCGGCGGAGTTCTAAATGAACTACTTCCTGTTCTAGATGACCTTGATCGCGCTCGCGCGCACGGGGAACTCGAGGGCGGATTTAAATCAGTTGCTGATCAATTGACTAATGCCGTGGTTCGAGTTGGTTTAGAACAGTTTGGTGAGATGGGAAGTGTTTTTGATCCTCATCAGCATGAGGCACTTCTGCACTCGACTTCTGCAGAAGTTTCCAAGCCGACGGTCACTGCGATTTTGCAACCAGGGTACAGATTCAAAAACCGTATTCTTCGGCCGGCGCGTGTTGCTGTCACGGATCCCGAATAGACCATGGCAGCAAAAGACCTTTATGAAAAAGATTTCTACAAGATCCTTGGCGTGCCTAAGAGCGCATCAAGTTCGGAGATCAAGAAGAAATATCGTTCTCTCGCACGTGAACTTCACCCAGATAAGAATCGCGGTGATAAAAAGCTAGAGGAAGAATTCAAAGCCGTTTCTGAAGCTAATGACATTTTGTCGGATGAGAAGAAACGTGCAGAGTACGACGAAGCTCGCAGTCGTTTTGAACGTGGCGGATTTAGAGCACCTCAAGGCGGGAGAGGCGCACAATCATCGGGAGATTTTTCCGATGTTTTCGGTGGCGGCTCCCCACAAGATATTTTTGCTAATCTCTTTGGTGGCACACGGGGACCGCGTCGTGGTCAAGATCTACAGACCGAATCAACAATCACATTTAAAGAGTCCATTTTCGGGACGACTCTGGACCTCCGACTTTCCGCCGATGGTGGTCCTGCCCAAACAATCACTGCGCGAGTTCCCGCAGGTGTGAAAGACGGAGCGAAGATTCGGTTGAAAGGCAAAGGCTCACCTGGAGAAGGCGGTCCTGGGGACCTTTTTATTCATCTTCACGTGAAAACCCACCCGATATTTGGACACAAGAATGAGAATCTGACGGTTACTTTGCCCGTAACTTTTGCGGAAGCCGCTCTGGGCGCCGATATTAAAGTGCCGACACTGAACGGAGAGGAAGTCACGGTGCGACTTTCCCCCGGCACACCCAACGGTCGAGTACTTCGCATCAAAGGTCGAGGAGTTCACAACGCGACCGGCTCCGGGGATCTACTTGTAACCGTAGAAGTGCAGGTGCCGCGACGATTGGATGCGCGAGCCCACACAGCTCTGGTTGAGTTTGCAGCGGCAACGAGCGAGGAAGATGTTCGTGCTGAATTTAATTCAAAGGCCAAAGCATGACCGATATTTCGATTCAATTGAATCCCGAAGACGATGATGAAGCGGCCGTTTACGTTATTTCGGTAGCCTCTCAACTTTCAGGTCTGCATCCTCAAACGCTTCGCCAATATGATCGCCTTGGCCTGGTATCACCCGGTCGAGCTAGTGGTCGAGGTAGACGGTACTCACTGCGCGATATAGCGCTCCTTCGAAATGTGCAAAGACTTATTGGTGAGGGTATTAACCACGCGGGGATCAAACGAATTATTGAATTGGAATCTGCGATGGCAAATCTTGCCTTAGAAGTTGCAAAACTGCGTGTGGAAGTTGATGCGTTATTGGATTCCAATCCGCCGAAATCACTCGCCAATCGTAAGACTTCCCGAGTGGTCGTTTATAAAAGCGATACCTAGATCTTCCGGACGAAATTAGTTCTTCCCTTCCAACTACCCAGAACTTGATCAACCGGCGATTTCAAAAGACTTTCCAACACGGTCGCGTAAATATCTCTGAAGTCACTCGTCACCGCTAAATCTCCATCAACAAGGGATGTGAGTGAAGGTTGATCTCCATAAAAACCACCTGCGATCTTGTCACCAGCTAAGAAGACAGATCCCGAAGTTCCATGATCTGTCCCTTGAGAAGCATTCCCATGAACACGTCGTCCAAATTCGCTGTATGCCATAACAGTTACGTCTGCTCCACGATTAGTAGAGCGCATTTGAGAAAGAAAACGACTTATAGAATCCGAGACATTGCCTAAAAGAACGGACTGAGCCCCTTTTTCGTTTGCATGAGTATCAAACCCACCAAGACTCACCGACCAAACTCGAGTTGGCGCGCCGACCGCAATCAACTTTGCTACTAAATCGAGTTGTTGTTGGAGGTCAGAACTGCCACCGGCACTTCCACCGTTCGAAGTTGGCAAATCTGTGGCTGGAGGTGCCGGAAGTTTTAAGACTGGCGTGACATTTGAAGAGAGGTCGAAAAGATCCCTCAGTGAAGTTGCAGCGGTGGCCAGAAGCTTCGTATCACTCGCTGCAGGTGCTGAAAGGCGCATGCAATCGAGTGCAAGTGCGCCAGTGGGGACGACAATTCCTCCAAGCGGAAGCGCCGAGCCCGAACGAATCGTTCCTGCCATGAGAGGAGGGAGCACGGAGCCCAAACTAATGGCAAGCATTGGATCTCGTGGTTGCGTATCAATCCACCGTCCAATCCAGCCGGAACTTAATTGGTTGGTGGGAGAACCAGATTGCCAAATTGCCATTGAAGTGAAATGTGATCGATCTGATTGCGGGTAACCAACTCCTCGGATGATTGCGAGTTTCTTTTGGTCCCACAAATTTTTCATTCCCGCCATTGAGCCATTGAGTGCGAGATCTTTATCGAGTGGAAGTACATCTGATGGAGCGTATGAAATATCTGGTCGCGCTTGCAAGTACGTGGAATCTTGATAAGGAATAACTGTATTTAAACCGTCGTTGCCGCCATAGAGCGTGATGATCACAACGATCGGAGTTCCGATGGGCAAAGGCCGAGATTGTGCAGCTTGGACTATTTGTGAGATTGAAAGAACCGGTGCAGATGCACCCACGATGGCGGCCCCCGAGAGTTGTAAGAATCTGCGTCGACTTAAAGTATCCATTTTTCTCCTCTTTGTCCTAAATGCTCACGATGTATTCAGGGCTAGAAACAGCAAGGAGGAACAATCGAGTCGGATCCCCTTGAACATTTCGCAAAGCGCGCGCGGTCCGAACACTCCACGTCGGCACGCCTAGTAAATCGCCGATCATGAAATATCGATCACCAGATGGCGCGCTACTGAGGGCGCGCAGGTCGCCTTGAGTCAAAAGATATTGAGCAACTTGAAGTCGATATTGTGCGGCAGCCGTGGTCAACCATGGCTCACCGCTTGGCCAACCTCCTACGTTTGGGGGAACGAAAGGAATCTGCCCTAATTTGTCTAGAAAATTAATGACTTGATCGGGCTTACTCACCTTAGAGGGGGTAACTTTCAGCGCCCGACATACGGCCACAAACCATTCGACTGGTGACTTCACTAGCGAATTTTCTGGATTCGAAATGCCGGCACCGGTTCCAGCTGACTTTATAAGAGCAGAAATATCGCGATCGGCGAATGCGGAGATCAGCGGATTATCGTAAGTCAGCGGAGCGGTGTCAGAAATAAAACGAAACCAAATTCTCTGCGCAATGAAGCGAGCGCATTGAGATTGAGCGACGAGATGGTTACTTACCTGCTCCGCTGTGAACGAGCTTGTTTTGCCAAGAATGTTCAGTGTCGAGGAATCATGTTTCTTGGGATTAAAAGTTACAGTCCCCGAAGAGCGTGCGACCGTATAACCTGTAAGTGCTCGCGCCACTAGTTTCACATCCTGTTCGGAATATTGGTCTACCCCTAGGGTAAATAACTCCATAAATTCCCGAGCAAGGTTTTCGTTGGGCGCAGAAACGGTGTTGTTGCCGTTGTCGAGCCAATATTGAAGCGCTCCGTCCAGCATCATGTTTCTCGACTGATCGGCGAAATTGCCCAGGGCGTATTTCCTCAGCGTTTGATTTTGGAGGTACATCGGAAAGCTGTATTCCACTTTCCCGATCGAGGTCGCCCAATGCCCGTGCCAAAACCACGTCATCCTTTCTGTGAGCCCATGATCGGCGAGGACCATTCGATCGAGCCACCATAAAGTTAGGTCATGTCGTTGACGTCGCATTGCGTCATCAAAGACTTTTCGATTTGGGGAATTAACGGCAGGGAAAGGACCAAGGTCGGTGAGAGTCGGGTTGGCGATCGATTTGAGGCCTTCATCGTTCGGAGGAACAGTGAGGAGTTCTGCACTTGCGGCAGCCAACCCATTCTTTAATGCGCGAGAGAATTCCCCAGGCTTAGGGCCGAAACTAAACCGATGAAAGAGGCGAGCAATCTGAACTCGTTCGGAAATCATGTGCCGAGCCTAAATGGAGAGCGCTGCGACTGTAAGATAATGAAGTGAACTCACACGATATTCTAAAAGAACAGATTCTTAAGAAAGCCGTAGTACACGGCAGAGTCATTCTCTCGTTAGGAAAAGAAGCAGACTATTACGTCGATTTGAGACGTGTAACTCTCGACTCGAAGGCAGCACCGCTTATTGGTGAACTCATGTTAGAACTATTAAGTGGCTGGGACTATCAGGCAGTAGGGGGCCTTACCCTTGGTGCTGATCCAGTTGCGACAGCAATCATGCATGTTGCAGCAAGGCAGGGAAAGAATATTGATTCGTTTGTAGTTCGAAAGGCCGAGAAAGCACATGGATTACAACGTCGAATTGAGGGACCAGATGTTAAAGGTCGACGTGTTGTAGCAGTGGAAGATACATCGACAACAGGGGGATCGGTTCTTACTGCAGTCGAGGCGCTTCGCGAAGCTGGAGCCATCGTTGTTGGCGTTGCTGTGATTGTTGAACGCGGAGCTAAACAAACGATTATCGATGCAGGACTTGAATATCGGGCGCTATACAACCTTAGCGAGTTAGGACTCTAGCCATGAATCTTCCGCAACGACGACTTGGTCCATGGAATGTATCGGCGATGGGTTTGGGATGTATGCCGATGTCGGGTTTACCGGCTGTACGTGCAGGAATCGTTGAGGACAGAGAAGGCGCAATCAAAGTAATTCACACAGCATTAGATGCAGGGATCACGTTGCTAGATACGGCTGATATTTACGCTCCAAGCTGGACAACTTTCGGACACAACGAACGTCTAGTTGGAGAAGCGTTTAAATCTTGGTCGGGTAGTCCCGAGCAAAAGAGCAAAGTTGTCATTGCCTCAAAGAATGGAATTACACGTGGGCCAAACGAGAGTTGGGGACGGGCTGCCACGCGAGACTATTTCTTGCGCGGCGCTGAAGCGTCGGCGCTCCGATTGGGCGTCGAAAGAATCCAACTCTGGCAGCATCATCGCCTCGATCCATCTGTACCTTTTGAAGTTCAATTTGAAAATGTTTTGGTGTTGCTTGAGAGAGGGCTTGTTGAAAAAATTGGTGTAAGTAATTACAGCGCCGAACAATTACGTCGAGCGATCAAATTGGGTGGTACACCTTCTGAAGGTGGAGTGATTTCGATTCAGAACCAATACAGTCCTCGTTACAGAAATGATTCTGATGTATTTAAAGTGTGCGAGGAGTTCGGAATTGCTTTTCTACCTTGGTCTCCTTTGGGTGGTGTTAAACGATCATCTGAATTAGGCGAAGGAAGCTTCGGCCCATTTGAGGAAATTGGAAAGACTAAGGGCGTATCTGCTTACGCAACCGCCATCGCCTGGCTGCTTCATACATCGCCAAACATGATTCCCATTCCGGGGGCGACAAGATCTACTTCAGTTCTAGATTCACTCCAAGGAATTTCGATTTCTCTTTCACAATCTGAGATGGACTTTTTAAATACTCATCTTCTTCAAGATTCGCCTCTTGATGCCGAGTTAGTTGATCAACCTGTCTTCTTAACTTAGATGTCTTTTGGTCCTGAGTTCGCGGACTATTTCTAAAAGTAGCGGGAGCAGGCTAAGCACAATGATGACGCCAATGAGGGGTAGTAAATATTTATCTATCGACTTTA